>NCFI01000098.1 GCA_002281095.1 Thiotrichales bacterium 35-46-9
AAAATGAAAAGCCCGCGAAATTCGCGGGCTTTTCAACAAGCTAACTCGTAAAATGATTAGCTTATAGTCAGTAACTTATTTCCAAAGAATTTTGTAGTCACTGTTGATCGCCATTTGAGACAATTGAGCTTCAGCTAATTCATTTGCTTCTTTAGCTTTTTTCATGGCTGCTTTTTCGTCACCTTTTTTCAATGCTTGCTCGCCTTCAAACAGAGCAACATCGACTAAGGTTAACTTGCGACCGCTTTCTTTAAAAGCTTTGCCCGCTTCTGTTTTGGGATCATACTTGGTTTTAACACCTGCAGAAGTCCAAGCGTAGCCTGCTTTCATCGCTTTGGCATTTTTTTCCATTGCTGTCTTCGCTGCTTCGTCGAATGCTGCGTTGCCTGTGCCTTTAGCAGTGTCACCAGTGGTTGCACAGCCAGTCAGTAGTGCAAGAGATAGAAGTGTTGTTAATGTGAGCGTTTTTGTCATTATCTTTTCTCCGGTGAGGGGGTTGGTCTTACCAGGCAATTTGCCCAGAAGCGTGTTGAATTATATAATGGTCGACATGTGTGCATGCAATACCCAAATACAAATAACAGGTGTTATTTTACGGTAGATTGACCCAGCAGGCAGAAAAAGTTTTTTATCACGTCATAATCATAATTAATTAGGTGAACCAATATGCGAATTCTTGAAGAAGCCCTGACTTTTGACGATGTGTTGTTGGTGCCAGCACACTCGACGGTTTTACCGAAAGATGTTAGTTTGGCGACGCAGCTAACACGCAACATTACCTTGAATGTTCCCTTTATTTCGGCAGCGATGGATACCGTGACTGAGGCGCGTTTGGCGATTGCACTAGCGCAAGAAGGTGGCATTGGTATCATTCATAAAAATATGACAGTACAGCAACAAGCGGCTGAAGTGGCTAAAGTTAAAAAGTATGAAAGCGGTGTCATTCGCGATCCCATTACCGTTTCTTCTACTGCAACGATTGCAGAGGTGAAAGCTATTACGCTGCAAGCCAACATTTCGGGTATGCCGGTGGTGGACAATGGTGAATTGGTCGGTATTGTTACAGGGCGTGATTTGCGCTTTGAGAAAAATACGTCAGCTGCGGTTTCAACGGTTATGACACCGAAGGAAAGATTGGTTACGGTTCCTGAAGGTACCTCGCGTGAGCAAGTGCTGGATTTATTGCATCATCATCGTATTGAGCGCGTACTGGTAGTGAACGCACAAGGTAAACTCAGCGGCATGATTACGGTTAAAGATATTCGCAAAGCGCGCGACTACCCCAACGCGTGTAAAGACGATCAAGGTCGTTTGTGCGTCGGTGCTGCTGTCGGTGCTGGCGAGGGTACGGATGTGCGGGTTGCCGCACTCGTCGAAGCGGGTGTTGACGTATTAATCGTCGATACGGCTCATGGTCACTCGCAAGGGGTGATTGATCGGGTGCGCTGGGTAAAAGATCATTTCCCACAGGTGCAAGTGATTGGCGGTAACATCGCTACGGGTGAAGCAGCCTTGGCGTTAGTAGAAGCAGGGGCAGATGCGGTTAAAGTAGGTATTGGCCCAGGTTCGATTTGTACTACACGTATTGTTGCCGGTGTTGGTGTGCCGCAAATCTCAGCGGTAGCGAATGTGGCCAAGGCGTTAGAGGGTACCGGTGTGCCGTTAATTGCCGATGGCGGTATTCGCTACTCAGGTGATGTGGCTAAGGCGTTAGCGGCCGGTGCTTACTGCGTCATGTTAGGTTCGATGTTCGCTGGTACCGATGAAGCACCGGGTGAAATTGAATACTACCAAGGTCGTGCTTACAAAAACTATCGTGGTATGGGTTCGTTAGGTGCTATGGCGCAAACGCAAGGCTCATCAGATCGTTATTTCCAATCAACTAATGCGGAAGATAAGCTCGTACCAGAAGGTATTGAGGGTCGTTTGCCTTATAAAGGTCCATTAGCGCCCATTCTTCACCAAATGTCGGGTGGCTTACGTGCGAGCATGGGCTATACCGGTTGTGCGACCATTGAACAAATGCGTACCAAGCCTTTCTTTGTGCGCATTACCAACGCGGGTATTGTCGAGAGTCATGTGCATGATGTGACGATCACTAAAGAAGCCCCTAACTACCGCGTGTAAGGATTGATGATGTCGCAAAACATTCATGACGATAAAATTCTCGTTCTCGATTTCGGTTCACAATACACGCAACTGATTGCGCGCCGTGTGCGCGAGATTGGTGTATTTACTGAAATTCATCCCTGTGATGTGGATGATGCCTTTATTCGTGCATATGGTGCTAAAGGTATTATTTTGTCGGGTGGTCCAGAGTCGGCCTATGCAGAAGATACCCTAAAAGCACCGCAAGCGGTATTTGAGTTGGGTGTGCCTGTGCTGGGTATTTGTTATGGTATGCAAACCATGGCGCAACAGTTGGGTGGCAAAGTTGAGCCAGCCGATGCGCATGAATATGGTCATGCTAAAGTACGTGCGCGTGGTCATACCAGCCTGCTTAAAGACATTGAAGATGAAGTGACCCCCGAAGGCTATGGCTTGCTGGATGTGTGGATGAGTCATGGTGATCAAGTAGTGTCCATGCCCGAAGGTTTTAAGCTGATGGCCAGCACCGATACCTGTCCCATTGCTGGTATGGCCGATGAAACGCGTCGTTTTTATGCCGTGCAGTTTCACCCAGAAGTGACGCATTCAAAACAGGGTGGTCGCATTTTAGAACGCTTTGTCGCTGATATTTGTGGCTGTGCTAAATTATGGGATACCAAACACATTATCGAAGACCAGATTGCGCGTGTGCGCGAGTTGGTGGGTTCCGATGCCGTGATGTTAGGCTTGTCGGGTGGCGTTGATTCCTCGGTCGTAGCGGCGTTATTGCATAAAGCGATTGGCGATCAGTTGACCTGTGTCTTCGTTGATCATGGCTTATTGCGTCACCAAGAGGGTGATGCGGTGATGGCGATGTTTGCGCAAAATATGGGTATCAAAGTCATTCGTGTCGATGCGACGGAGCAGTTTATGACAGCGCTGGCGGGTGAATCGGATCCCGAAGCGAAACGTAAAATTATTGGTCGTGAGTTTATTAACGTATTCGAAGCGCAGGCGCGTGCGATGGCTGCTTCGGGTGTTAAATGGTTAGCGCAAGGCACCATTTATCCCGATGTCATTGAGTCGGCTGGGACGAAAAACGGTAAGGCTAAAGTCATCAAGTCGCACCATAATGTGGGTGGCTTGCCTGATGATCTCGCCTTTAAGTTGGTAGAGCCATTGCGCGAGTTGTTCAAAGATGAAGTGCGTAAGCTCGGTGTTGAATTAGGCTTGCCTTACAATATGGTTTATCGTCATCCTTTCCCTGGACCGGGTTTGGGTGTGCGTATTTTGGGTGAGATTAAGCAAGAATATGCCGATATTTTGCGTTTAGCGGATCATATCTTTATCGAAGAACTACATAACAGCGGTTGGTACGATAAAGTATCACAAGCTTTTGTTGTCTTCCTGCCTGTGAAGTCGGTGGGGGTGGTGGGTGACTTCCGTCGTTATGACTACGTGGTGTCCTTGCGTGCTGTTGAAACCATCGACTTTATGACGGCTCGTTGGGCGCACTTGCCCTATGAGTTGTTAGAAAAAGTTTCGGGACGCATCATTAACGAGATTCCGCGCATTTCACGTGTCGTTTATGATGTATCTAGCAAGCCACCTGCGACCATTGAATGGGAGTAGAGCTATTACGCCTTCATCTTACTTTGTTACTTCGGGTACTCGCGTTGCGTCATGTAGTTTATCTACACTCCTTACGCTGCGTCCTTTGTGCCTTGTAATCTTGAAGGCTCATAACGCTCTACCATTTTTTGCTGCACGCCTTGCGCCTAGCAATTTTGCCTACTCGTGACGGTTTTATGATTGAGTTGAATGCAAAGCCATCTCGCATCACTTCTTCATTGATTGGTTTATCAGCCCCCTCTGATTTGGATCAGGTGGGGGTTGATGCTTTTTGGATGGAGCGTGCTTTGGCATTGGCTCAGCAGGCAGAAAGCTTAGGAGAAGTGCCTGTTGGTGCCTTGGTGGTAATTGATGGTGTGTGTGTTAGCGAGGCGTTTAACCAGCCCATCAGTCAATCCGACCCTACCGCGCATGCAGAGATGCTTGCCTTGCGTGAAGCTGCAAAAAAAGTACAAAATTATCGTTTGGTCAATGCCACCCTTTATGTCACACTGGAACCCTGTACTATGTGTGCAGGAGCTTTGATTCATGCTCGGGTACAGCGAGTGGTCTATGCCACTACTGAGCCGAGAACGGGTGCGGCAGGTTCGGTGTTTAATGTGTTGCAGAACGATCAATTGAATCACCGTTGCGAGGTGCATTCAGGGCTGATGGCTGATCAGGCCAGCGAACAGTTACGACGGTTTTTTAAGGCGAGACGCTGATTCACAATGAAAGACATCAGAGAAAAATGCTAATGAGTAGAACAGATGCAAAAATCGATTGATCCCAGTGATAACCTCATGTCGATCAAAATTTTGCCGGGTGAGTTTTATGTGACTCAGCAAAATGAGAAGATTGAGACAGTATTGGGTTCGTGTATTTCGGCTTGTGTGCGTGATCCGGTCGCAGGCGTTGGCGGAATGAATCATTTTATGTTACCCGTCGAAAAGCAGTCTTGTGCTGTTCGCGCTGAATTGGCCGATGCCAATCGTTATGGTAACTATGCCATGGAAAATATGGTCAATGCCTTGTTAAAATTGGGTGCACAACGTAAACGGCTTGAGTTTAAAGTTTTTGGCGGTGGTCGCATCATGAGTCAAATGACCAATGTGGGTTGGTACAATATTGGTTTTACTTTTGACTATTTGTATACTGAGGGATTTCGCATTGTGTCACAAGATATTGGCGATATCTATCCGCGTAAAATTGTTTACTATCCGACAACAGGGCGAGTCAGGGTGCGTAAGCTGAATGCCATGCACACACAAACTTTGGTTGATCAGGAAACACAGTATAGGCATAATGTGGACAGTAAGCCAGTTGAAGGTGATATTGAGCTTTTTTAGTAGGTTAAATCACGTATAATAAGTGAGTATATCAACGCCAGAGCAAAAGGAAAACATAAACTCATGTCTGTACCAGAAGTAAAGCACGTATTAGAGTGGAAAGAGTTATCTCAGACGATTATGGCGTTAAACCTATCGATCGCCCAAATTGATTTATCGATGACTGAAGGCAGCTATTCGATTGATACCTTGATTGATACCTTTAACTTTATGCGTGAAGGCTTAGATCAACTGAATCACTCTGTATTGAATGATGAAGTACAGGATGTTGCTGAGCTGAAAACGCGGCTACTGCAAGAAAGTCAGTTGTTGTCTGAAAAAGTGACTGCTAGTATCGTTGCTTTTCAGTTTTACGATAAGCTGAGCCAACGTTTGCAACACGTTTCTAAAAGTCTTTCCAGTTTATCTGACATTATTTCGCATGAAGATCGTACGGTAGATGAAACCACGTGGAATCGTTTTCTTGAAAAAATGGCTAAATATGCGGCCATGCGTGAAGAATATGAACTGTATGAGCTGATCTTTACAAAAGGACTCAGTGGTGAAAAAGCCATTGAAATCATGAAAGATCGTATGCGCGCGCGCATGGAAGAGCGCAAAAACCAACCAACACCAGAAGACGATATTGAATTGTTCTAATTGATTGACATGGATGTTTAAGTCGGATACCTATGGCTTGATCAATTGAGAAAGCTCTGCACAATACAAAGGGATGGGGGTGTGAGGGAAGGGATGCACTAAAACAACATGTAACGGATTAAATTATGCCCTTCCATCCACTCAAAAAATAGAAATAGGAAGTCTGAATAAGAAGCGGAGCGCCTTATTCAGACCTTCCTTAGAGTGCCACTTCGTCCGTTTCACCCGTGCGAATGCGAATGACTTGTTCTAATGCGGTGACAAAAATCTTACCGTCACCGATC
>NCFI01000099.1 GCA_002281095.1 Thiotrichales bacterium 35-46-9
AGCGACTTCTCTTCTTCTCGGCATGATACTAACCTGTAGTTATTACATTAATATTAAAAAATCTGCTGGCATTAAGCTTTAGGACGCTTAGCACCATATTTCGAACGACCTTGACGACGTTTTGCAACACCGGCACAGTCAAGCGCACCGCGAACCGTATGGTAACGCACACCGGGTAAGTCTTTAACACGACCACCGCGGATAAGAATAACGCTATGCTCTTGTAGGTTATGGCCTTCACCACCGATGTAAGTTGATACTTCCATCTTGTTGGTTAAGCGCACACGAGCTACTTTACGCAATGCTGAGTTAGGTTTTTTAGGCGTTGTTGTGTACACACGAGTACAAACACCGCGTTTTTGTGGGCAAGAATCTAGGGCTGGAACCTTAGACTTGTACACCGGCGAAGTACGACCTTTGCGTACGAGCTGGTTAGTAGTTGCCATGAGTGTGGGTCTCCGTAAAGAGTTCAATTAAAAGTAAACGCCTGATTATAATCAACCAGGCGTTTATTCGCAACATTAATCAACAATAACGCACTTATTCGTGACTGTCATCATCGATAATGGGATCGGCAAACATGGCGACCGGAGCCTGTGGCATCTTAGGCATAGGCGGACGATATTGTCCTGATTTACGTGCGCGATGGTACGCAAAACCAGTACCGGCAGGGATCAAGCGACCAACAATCACGTTCTCTTTCAAGCCCGCTAAGTCATCACGCTTACCGCTTACTGCTGATTCAGTCAAGACACGCGTTGTCTCTTGGAATGAAGCGGCAGATATGAAGGATTCAGTTGAAAGTGATGCTTTGGTGATACCCAACAACAAACGATCATACTGAATAGGAAGCTTACCTTCTGCTTCCAATTTTTGGTTTTCAATGAGCACTCGATTGAAATCGACTGGCTCACCCTTAACGAAGCGACTTTCACCAGGATCACGAATTTCAACTTTACGCAACATCTGACGAATAATTACTTCGATGTGTTTATCGTTAATTTTAACGCCTTGTAAGCGGTAAACAGCTTGCACTTCATCAATAATGTAACGTGCCAGCGCTTCCACGCCCAAAATACGCAAAATATCATGTGGATTAGGTGCGCCATCAACCACGATATCACCACGATCAACGTGCTCGTTTTCAAACACGTTGATATGACGCCATTTTGGAATCAGAATCTCTTGTTGCTCGTTTTGTTCGTTGGTAATGATTAGGCGATGTTTGCCTTTTGTTTCTTTACCAAACTTAACGATACCCGAAATCTCAGCCATAATCGCTGGGTCTTTCGGAATACGTGCTTCAAACAAGTCGGCGACACGAGGTAGACCCCCTGTGATGTCACGCGTTTTCGATGTCTCTTGCGGTACACGCGCTAAAATATCACCCTGAGCAATGGCATGACCGTGTTTCACCAGCACAACCGTATTTTTAGGCAATGGCAACGAAATCAGTTCATTATTGGCGCCACGAATGTTCAATTTCGGAATGAAATCTCGCGAACTACTTGGCTTACCAATGGCGCCTGCCATACCCGTTACCGTAATGGTGGTATAACCTTCATCAGTCATACCTTCAACCACTTTTTGACCTGCTTTTAAGGTTTCACGGTAGTCTGAACTTTTCACCACGAGGTTACTGATCCCAGTCACTTCGTCGGTTTTGGTTTCCGCCGTTTTACCCAGCACAAAGTCAGCAAACTCAATCATACCTGAGCTTTCGGCAATGATCGGATGGGTATGGGGATCCCACTGTACCACCATTTTGCCCGCTTCAGCCATATCGCCATCTTTAACCAACAACGCACAACCATAAGGCAATTTGTAGCGCTCACGCTCACGACCTTGCGCATCATGGACTGTCAACTCACTTGAACGAGAAACGATCAGTGTTTTGTTTTCTGAGTTGGTAACCATACGTGCATTATGCACACGCACAATACCACCACGTTTCACTTCAATACTACTTTGTGCCGCAGCTTTAGAAGCAGCACCACCAATATGGAAGGTACGCATGGTTAACTGTGTACCCGGTTCACCAATTGACTGAGCAGCAATAACACCTACTGCTTCACCCAAATTGACGACTTTACCTGTTGCTAAGTCACGACCATAACACTTGCGCTCTAACCCATGCGGGTTCATACAGGTAATAACAGAGTGAACGTGAATGTGGTCGATACCATGATTATCAAGCAATTGGATGTTACGTTCATCTAAAAGGGTACCATCTGCAATCAACAGCTCACCGGTTTCTGGATGGAATACATCTTGCGCAACGCAACGACCGAGAACACGCTCACCGAGTGATTCAACAATTTCACCACCCTCTACACGCGAACTCAACAAGATACCCTTACCAAGTAAAGCTTTATCACTGTTGTCCTGTGTAATCACCACGTCTTGTGCCACGTCGACCAAACGACGCGTCAAGTAACCTGAGTTAGCTGTCTTCAGCGCTGTATCGGCCAAACCTTTACGAGCACCGTGAGTTGAAATGAAGTACTGTAATACGTTCAAACCTTCACGGAAGTTAGCAGTAATCGGCGTTTCGATAATCGAACCATCTGGTTTTGCCATCAAACCACGCATACCACCTAGCTGACGCATCTGTGCCACGCTACCACGCGCACCCGAGTCGGCCATCATGTAGACTGAGTTGAACGAACCTTGCATTAATGGTTTGCCATCCGCATCAAGTTCAATCTCACCTTTGGTATTACGCACAGGTTCAACTTGTAATTGATCCATCATCGACTTAGTGACTAACTCGTTAGCATGTGACCAGATGTCAATAACCTTGTTATAGCGCTCACCTTGGGTGACCAAACCACGCTCGTACTGGTTTTGAATGGTTTTGACCTTCTCTTCCGCTTCTTCCAAGATAACGGCTTTTTCAGCCGGAATCAGCATGTCATCTGAACAGAAAGACAAGCCTGCACTGGTTGAATGACGGAAACCGGTATACATCAATTGATCGGCAAATACGACTGTCTCTTTTGGACCCAAGGTACGATAACAAGCGTCGAGCAATTTAGCGACACGCTTTTTCGTCTGCGCTTGGTTAACCAGAGCAAAATCTAGCCCTTTAGGCATAATGCTGAACAATAAGGTACGACCAACCGTCGTTTCAACTAATTTAGCCGGTAACGCCTGTAATTCACCTTGCTCATCTTTACGGTACTCAACAATACGAACTTTGATGATCGCTTGTAAGTCCACTGCCTTATTCGCATAAGCACGTTCAACTTCTTGCCAGTTAGCAAAGGCCATACCCTCACCTTTAGCACGCAGTTTTTCACGTGTCATGTAGTACAATCCCAATACCACGTCTTGCGAAGGTACGATGATCGGATCACCGTTAGCAGGCGAAAGCAAGTTATTGGTTGACATCATGAGAGTACGACATTCCAGCTGTGCTTCTAGCGATAAAGGAACGTGCACTGCCATTTGGTCACCGTCAAAGTCGGCGTTAAATGCCGAACACACCAATGGGTGCAAGTTAATCGCTTTACCTTCAACCAACACAGGTTCGAATGCTTGGATACCCAAGCGGTGAAGCGTCGGTGCACGGTTCAACATCACAGGATGTTGACGGATCACTTCTTCCAGTACGTCCCAAACTTCTGGCAACTCCATCTCCACCATTTTCTTCGCACCCTTAATAGTCGAAGTTAAGCCGCGTTTTTGCAAACGCGAGAAGATGAATGGTTTGAACAGCTCAAGCGCCATTTTTTTAGGCAGACCACACTGATGCAAACGCAAGGTAGGACCAACCACAATAACCGAACGACCTGAATAGTCAACACGCTTACCGAGTAGGTTTTGACGGAAACGACCTTGCTTACCTTTAATCATGTCGGCAAGTGATTTCAGCTGACGCTTATTGGTACCTGTTACGGCACGACCACGACGACCATTATCAAGTAAAGAATCAACCGATTCCTGCAACATGCGTTTTTCATTACGCACAATAATGTCTGGCGCATTCAACTCTAACAACCGCTTCAAACGATTATTACGGTTAATCACGCGACGATATAAATCGTTCAGGTCAGAAGTGGCAAAACGACCACCATCCAACGGCACTAACGGACGCAGTTCAGGTGGGAGCACAGGCAGTACTTCTAATACCATCCAGCCTGGCTTATTGCCAGATTCGATAAAAGACTCGATTAAACGTAAGCGCTTAGAAATCTTTTTAGACTTGGTTTCAGACGAAGTACTATCTAGCTCTTCACGTAAACGCGTTGCTTCCGCTAACAAGTCCATGTTGTCCAGCAAGTCTTTAACCGCTTCAGCACCCATCTTGGCATCGAATTCGTCACGATATTGCTCGTAAGCTTCTTCGTACTCTTCTACGCTCAGTAACTGACCTTTTTCCAAAGGCGTCATACCGGGATGAACGACAATATATGATTCGTAATAAAGTACCGACTCTAACTCTTTCAGCGGTTTATCAAGAATCAAACCTAAACGGCTTGGTAAGGATTTCAAGAACCAAATGTGCGTTACAGGTGCAGCAAGATCAATGTGACCCATACGCTCACGACGGACTTTAGTCTGCGTCACTTCAACGCCACATTTTTCACAAATGACGCCACGGTGCTTCATACGCTTGTATTTTCCACACAAGCACTCATAGTCTTTGATTGGTCCAAAAATTTTGGCACAGAACAAACCATCACGTTCAGGCTTGAACGTACGATAGTTAATCGTTTCTGGCTTTTTCACTTCACCGTAAGACCATGAACGAATCCGCTCAGGTGATGCCAATCCAACACGGATGGCATCAAACTCACTGACAATGTTCTGGCGTTTAATTAGGTTTAGAATGTCTTTCATTCGTCTTGCTCCAGTTCAATGTCAATACCTAAGGCACGGACTTCTTTCATCAATACACTAAATGACTCTGGCATACCCGGATTCATGTATTCATCACCATCAACAACGTTTTTGTACATTTGCGTACGACCCGTTAAGTCATCGGATTTAACCGTTAACATTTCTTGTAAGGTGAAGGCGGCACCATAAGCTTCGAGTGCCCAAACCTCCATCTCACCAAAACGCTGACCACCGAACTGTGCTTTACCACCCAATGGCTGTTGCGTAACGAGACTGTAAGGACCTGTTGAACGCGCATGCATTTTGTCATCGACCAAGTGGTTCAGCTTGAGGTAATACATGTAACCTACACTGACCTTGCGATCGAAAGGTTCTCCAGTACGGCCATCAAACAAGGTTAACTGTCCTGACTCTGGCTGACCCGCTAAACGGAGCAGACGCTTAATCTCAGCTTCCGAAACGCCATCAAATACCGGCGATGCCAAAGGCACACCTGCACGCAGATTCGCCACCATTTCACTAAACTCGGCATCGCTCAACTGATTAAAGTCAACCGTTTGGCCTTCTGATTCATTATAAATCTGCTCAAGGAAACGGGTGATTTCTTGGCGCTGGCGTTGTTCACGTAACATCGTATCTAATTGACGACCCAAGCCCCAAGCTGCCAAACCCAAATGAACCTCAAGAATCTGACCAACGTTCATACGCGAGGGTACACCCAGCGGATTCAAACAGATATCAACTGGCATACCGTTCTCGTCGAATGGCATATCTTCAATCGGACAAATACGCGAGATAACACCCTTGTTACCATGACGACCCGCCATTTTGTCACCTGGTTGAATACGACGCTTAACCGCGACATAAACTTTAACCATTTTAATAACACCAGCAGGTAAGTCGTCACCTTGAGTGAGCTTTTTACGTTTCGCTTCAAACAACTCATCTAATTCAAGATGCTTCGCTTTAAGCTGAGCGGCAAGCTGTTCTAATTGAAGATTAACGCCTTCATCGGCAACCGTCATTTCCAACCATTTAGCTGGTTCAACTTCGGCTAGGTTGTCGGCATTGAGAATCTGTTTAACCAGCGATTTAACCGGCGCTGTTTTGCACACCTG
>NCFI01000100.1 GCA_002281095.1 Thiotrichales bacterium 35-46-9
CCCGCAATGTGAATATTTGCTTCATAACGACTGGTCAAATTTGCCATCATTTGACGTTGATGCGCTGGATTTTTATGAAAAATATCCATATTAGCACCCACAATGTTATCAATCGAAAACCTTGGCAACTCAGCTCGCAACTTTGGCTCCAACTCTTTAAACATGTTATAAAGACTAGGATTAATTTTGGTGATATTAAAATTTCGATCGGCAACCATTAAACAGGTTGTCGCCGTATCCATAGCAGCCAACATAATGGCATTGGCTTGCTCTGCATCATAATTATTGGCCGCTGCCTCTCCAACACGGGTACGAATTTGATTTAAAGCAAAGCCCCAATAACTGCGGTCTTTAATGGGCTGTTTGTACTGACCATTCGACAAATCTTCCACTGCATCACGCAAATGCTGAGGCACATCCGTCGTGCGATAATTGTTGTAAGCCAGAAAACCTACTGCGAAAAGACTAAACAGCATTAACAAGGTCTCTACAGCGCTCGAAACTTCAGCACCCGTAAAGAAAATAAGAAAAGGAATGAGCGTCGCTAATACCGCTACCCCACCCAGAATCTGATTACGCAAACGCGTATCGTTAATTTGTGTGCGCGGAAACGCTTGACTGCCCGCATTCACTGCTGCATAAAGTTGCTCTGCTTCCTGCACCTGCTGTTTACTCGCGGGATAGCGCACCGACACATAACCGGTGATGCGTCCACCTTCAGTTATGGGAGAAGCGTTAGCCATGACCCAATAATGATCACCATTTTTACGCTTATTTTTTACCAATCCCACCCATGGGCGACCGGCTTGAATGGTATCCCAAAAATCTTTAAATGCCGCTTTAGGCATATCAGGATGACGCAAAATACTATGTGGCTTACCCTGCAACTCTTCATCACTATAACCTGAGGCATCTTTAAAACCTTGGTTATAGGTCACAATATTGCCCTGCAAATCAGCGGTCGACAAAATGACCGTATTTTCTGGCAACACAAACTCTTTATTGGTGGCGGTCGACATAAAGATTCCTCATTAATCGGGGATTGTATTTTATTTTGCTCAACGACATTAGTTTAAGACTTTCTAGCCCCATCATAGCATTAACCGTGCCCAAAAGTTAATATGTTCCCGATTAAAATTCAGCAAGATTTTTTACTAATCATATAATTTTTGAAAACTTGCCTGTCGCCTTTTCCCGGTTATAAACATCAAATAGCATGGCCATGGTTCGCACCATCATACGTCCCACCGGTTGTACTTCTAGGCGAGAACCTTGCATGATCAATAAACCATCAGCAACAAATTCGGTTAATAGTTCACGCTCTAGTGCAAAATAGGCCATGCCATCGATACCCCAAGCTTTGCCAAATTCAACAAAATCCAAGGCAAAGTCGCACATGAGGCGCATAATAATGGCTCGACGAATTTCATCGTCACGCGTTAGCGTCACACCACGAAAAATGGCTAACTCATTGGCATCAATGCGTGAGGTATAGTCTTCTAAGCCACGCAGATTTTGTGCATAGACATTATCGACCATGGAAATACTGGTAGAACCTAAGGCCACTAAATCACAATCGGCATGTGTTGAGTAACCTTGGAAGTTGCGATATAACTGACCCTGACGCTGCGCCAGCGTTAATTCATCATCGGGTTTGGCAAAGTGATCCATACCAATATACACATAACCCGCCGCTTGCAGGTGCTCAATGGTCATGGCCAGCATACGCAATTTGGTATCACCGCTGGGCATATCGGCTTCATTCATACGCTTTTGTGCCGGGAACATGCTAGGCAAATGAGCATAATTGAATACCGTAACACGATCGGGACTGGCTTCCAGTACTTGATCCACGGTGCGAATAAAACTGGCTTCATTTTGTAATGGCAAGCCATAAATTAAATCGACATTAATCGACTTAAATCCAGTGTCGCGTGCTGCTTGCATCACTTCAAAGGTTTCAGCCTTACTTTGAATACGATTCACCGCTTTTTGTACGGCAGGGTCAAAATCTTGCACCCCCAAACTCATGCGATTAAAGCCCAACTCACGCAACAACTTCACCGTACCCGCATCAGCCTCGCGCGGATCAATTTCAATGGAGTATTCCCCTTCATCGTCATCGCGCAAATTAAAATGGGTACGGAACTGTTCCATCAACTGCTTCATTTCATCATTACTAATAAACGTGGGCGTACCACCACCCAAGTGCAACTGATCAACCACCCGTGAGCGATCGAACAACTGAGATTGCATCGCCATTTCGCGATAGAGGCGTTCTAAATAAGGCGCTGCACGAGAACGATCTCGCGTCGGGATTTTATTGCAAGCACAATAAAAACAGGCAGTATTGCAAAACGGGATGTGTGCATAAAGGGAAAGCAACCGATCGCTCTGGTTAGAACGAGCAATCGCTTGCTGGTAGTCGGCATTGTTAAAAGATTCTTGGAATTGTACCGCTGTCGGGTAAGAGGTATATCTCGGCCCAACACGGTCATATTTTTTAATCAGTTCAGGATCGAAGGCGAGGGATTGATGCATGGTCACTTTCCATTAAATTCACAGCAGCTCGGAATCATAACAGAAAGCAGGCAATGAGAGCGTGAACTTAATGGGCTAAGTGGTGCGTTGCTTGCGTTGAATCAAGTTGTGTGTCGTGAGAGGCAAAAAAGTGCGATTGGACGTAGGTTAAGGCCGCCAATAACAATAATGCAGCGACATAAGCCCACAGAGGTTTTTTATGGTGCGATCGATTGTTCATGAAGACTCCTTTTGGTTGTTGATATAAGTTTATTCTATCACAACTAAAATTTTATTTATGACAATTCTGTCACAAATCATCTTTTCAAAACAGCAGAATTGATCAACCAGTTTGCTTACACATCACAAGACGATTTCTTCCCTCTGCCTTCGCCCGATACAAGCACTGATCAACGTGATGATACATAGTGTCAACATTCATCGAATTCAAGTCTCGCCAATAACACGCACCGATAGAAAGCGTCATTACCTTTAGTGGAGCAAGCTCGTTGGGAATCTGCAAATCAAAAACCGCTTGCCGCAACGACTCCAAATGAGCAATAAATCCATCCACACAGTCACAGCTGGTCAAGAGCATAAACTCCTCACCTCCCATACGAAAGACATGATCATTCGCACGATTAAAGTGCGCTTTCAGTACCTTGGCTAAGGCTTTTAAGGCCTCATCTCCTTGTTGATGACCATAAACATCATTAATCAACTTAAAGAAATCAATATCAAAAGTGGCAAGGCAAAGTGTATGATGCTCGCGTTGCGCACGGCGAACTTCTTGATCGACAATTAAATTGAACTGACGTCGGTTATATAACCCTGTTAATTCATCGACAATAGACAACTGCTCGATGCGTTTTTTATCGGTGATATCAATACGCGTTGCCCATACCTGAGTGACACGTCCACGCCAGTCTTTATGAGGTGTTAGCGTCACTAATGTCCAGAAAGGTTGACCATCACAACCAATACCCTCACACTCCCCTGTCCAAGTTTGCCCCGAGCGCAATAGCGATTCAATGAGTGCAAGGCGTTCTGCAGAAAATGCACTACCGATCAAATCAATCACGCTTTTACCTTGCAAGGACTCAATAGGACAGCCAACCAAGCGCGCATAAGATTTGCTTGCCCATTGAATGGTCATGGAATCTAGATCAATCAGCGTCGCATAACTGTATTCATTAATTTGATTGATATAGCGCTGTTGCTTACTTTGCTGATATCGCGACCATAAAATCAGCAATAACAATAAACTGAACACAGCAAGCGCGTAAAAACTTAAACGCAACAATTGACGTTGATCTAAGGCTTTAACTGTTCTTAACTGAAACCATTTATCATAAATAATCTGTGCTTGCACAGGTGAAACATCGGCTAACGCTTTCTGCAGAATACTGAATAAAATGGGATCGTTCTTGTGAACACCAATGGCTAAATCGGCGTTGATATCTAATTGACCAATAATCTGCAGTCCATCTAGACCATGTCGCTTGATGGCGTAATTGGCAGAACCCAGATTAGCAACAACCGCATCGGCTCTATGCGTCAATACAGCGCGCAACCCTTCATGAATGGAGGAAACGTCCAAAATAGTCACTTCAGGATAATTATGACGTAGGTACTCAGTTGCATTAAAACCCTTAACACCAGCCACAACTCGACTGCTTAACTCATGAGCCGATCCGACATAGGCTTCCTTTTCGCGACCAACGATCACGACTGGAAACGACATATAAGCTTTAGTGAAGTTTAGATATTGTTTACGCTCATCGGTAGCATGGCGAGCCATAACAACAGGACGCTCACCCGTTTTGACCAAGTCTTTTAATTCTGACCAAGGACGATTCACGACATAATCAAACTTGACGCCCAGCTTCTGCTCAAAAAGCTGCACATAATCCGCCACCACACCGGCTAATTAACCATCTTCATCCACAAACTCGAAAGGCTCCCAATCGGGATCATTGGCAATTTTAATGATGGGATGTTGAGTTAAATAGGCTTGTTCTTCTGCTGTTAATTGGATTTCAGCGCGAGCGATAGCCGAAAAGAAACAGGCAAGAACGACACACATAAGTTTTGTGTAGCACACACGCTTACTGATCCGAAACACACCGATTAGCCCGTTCGACATGCCGCTTCGCCCCTTCGTAAATTAGTGTGCTAATATCACACAATTTCCATGAATTGTCTAGGGCGTTTGCAAAGCCTCCAAAGCATCTTGTACTTCAAGCCATTGCTCCTCTACTTCACTCAACCGACTTTTAATCGAACCTTGCTGTTGCAAAGCCTGTTGTAGCTGCGTTTTCTGTTCAGCTTCGTAAATCGCCGCATCGGCTAGAAAGGCTTCCACTTGCGTTAACTCGGCACTGAGCTTATCCATTTCCTTTTCCAGCTTCTGACATTGCTGTTTGAGCGGACGTAAGCGTTCACGTTGTTCGGCCGCTTCTTTACGGTCTTGTTTTTTATCGACCCTCAACTCAGTTTTGGGATTTTCTTGTTGCGCTTGCGCGTTCGCTAAGGCTTTTTCTTGACTTTGACGTTGCTTGAGCCAGTCAGCATAGTCTTCTAAATCACCATCATAAGGCTGTACTTGACCATCAGCCACCAACCAAAACTCATCGACACAGCTGGATAATAAGTGACGATCATGCGATACCAACACCATCGCGCCAGCAAATTCTTGCAAGGCCACCACTAAGGCTTCGCGCATGTCTAAGTCCAAGTGGTTGGTAGGTTCATCGAGTAATAATAAATTAGGTCTTTGCCATGCCAAAAGCGCCAGTGCTAAACGGGCTTTTTCACCACCGGAGAAATTACCGACTGTGGCTAAAGCAGCATCGCCGGCAAAACCAAAACCACCTAAAAAATCCCGATGCACTTGCTCTTTGGTATCGGGTGACAATCGTTGTAAATGCAATAAAGGTGATGCTTGTGCATCCAAGGCTTCGGTTTGATGTTGCGAAAAATAGCCAATAGTTAAGTGATCACCGACCAAACGCTTACCCGTTAGTTGGCGTAACTCACCCGTTAGCGTTTTAATCAGCGTCGATTTTCCTGCCCCGTTCGGACCTAATAAGCCAATACGCATGCCCGGCAACAAAGAAAAATTGACTTTGCTTAATACTGTTTTGTCACCATGTCCCAAATCGGCAAATTTAAGCGTCATTAATGGGCTAGACAGCTTGTCGCTAGCCGGCAAGCTGAAGCTAAATGGCGAGTCGGCATGAGCTAATTGTACCATCGGCATACGTTCTAGCGCTTTTAAGCGACTTTGTGCTTGCTTGGCTTTGGTGGCTTTGGCACGAAAACGACGGACAAAATCTTCTAAGTGCGCCCTTTGTGCTTGTTGCTTCACATACATGGACTGCTCAAGTGCCAAGCGTTCGGCGCGTTGACGCT
>NCFI01000101.1 GCA_002281095.1 Thiotrichales bacterium 35-46-9
CGCCAGAACAGTTATTGCTGGACTAACCTTCTCTCAAAACCAGATATCATCTCATAGAGCCGTCGTGTGAGATATTATGGGCATGGTCGGACGCTTACTGTTCCTTTGGTCTTTGCTTACACCAACGCATTCTTGAAAGACTGGACAAGGTTATCACATTCAGGGCGTTACGATATGAATCGCTTAAAAGAAGTGATGTTATTGATTATTGCTAATGAGTTCCCGCTGCCGCCAGAATGGTTAGATCATCCATTGAAAGGTAACTACGCTGATCATCGAGAATGCCATGTGGGCGGGGATTTTTTGCTGATTTATCGTATCGAAAATGGGCAAGTCATGTTTGTTCGGACAGGAACGCATTCGGAGTTGTTTAAGTAGCTTGGTGTCATTGATTAAATTCGCAACATTAACCAAGGCGTTGTCTGAGCGTTTCTTTGAGACGGCTTCTGTTGGGGAATATTCGGCTGGTGCTGATGTAAAACGACGCATTACATGGTCGCTGACCCTGAATGTCAGTGTAAAATAACCGCTTAACTCAAGGAGTCTTTAATGCACCCTATCTTAACCGCAGCACAACAACGTTATACTACTAAGGCATTCGATGCGAGCAAACGCATTAGTGATGCCCAGATGGCAGAAATCGAAAACTTACTCAGACTAGCACCATCGTCCATCAACTCGCAGCCGTGGCATTTTGTCATTGCTGGTACAGAAGCGGGTAAGGCGTTGGTGGCACAAGGTACAACAGGGGCTTATGCCAGCAATGCGCCTAAGGTACTGAATGCATCGCATGTGGTGGTCTTGTGTACACGTATGGAACTGAATGGCGAGCATTTACAGCGCGTGATTGATCAAGAGGATGTCGATGGACGCATTGCCAATGAGGCGGCAAAATTAGCAACTTACAAAGGTCGTTCATTCTTTCTTAATTTGCACCGCTTTCAATATCGAGATTTACAGCATTGGGCAGATAAACAAGTTTATTTAGCCTTGGGAACGCTGCTGTTAGGTGTAGCGGCGATGGGAATTGATGCTTGCCCAATCGAGGGATTTGATAACGCTTTGTTAGACGAAGCCTTGGGTTTGCGTGATAAAGGGCTGAGCGGTACAGTGGTGGTGGCTTTGGGTTATCGCAGCGAGTCAGATGCGAATGCGAAGTTACCCAAGTCACGTTTCCCCGCAGAACAGGTTATCACGCGCATTTAACGGTTGCTAAGACATGGCATTGTGGCATTTGGGTGATAATTTTACTTCCGATATCGTCGTGATTAGCGGGGAAAAAGCACAACAAAAGTTGTTGCTGATTCGTCGTAAACATGAACCTTTTAAGGGTTGTTGGGCGTTACCCGGTGGTTTTGTCAACAGTTTAACGCCATCGGGTGAAGCCTTTGTTTTTGCCGAAAGCCATGTGCAGGCAGCGCAACGAGAGTTACTAGAAGAAACGGGTGTGGCCGTTGCTGAAACGGAATTGCAACTGATTGCAACCTATGACGCTTGGGGGCGAGATCCGCGTGCAGAAGGCGATCAACGGGTGGTGACGCAGGCGTTTTTATATTGTGCTCAGGCTATGCCCGAAATACAGGCTGGTGATGATGCCGCCGAGGCACGTTGGTTTACCTTATCGTCGGTGCTTAATGGCGAAGTAGCCTTGGCTTTTGACCATGCCGACATGGTGAAAGCGGCGAGTGAGTTGCTGGCTTCATCTTCATGACTCCTAATCAACGCAAACTGGTGCAAGCATTGCTGTATGAAACAGGAGCGGTAATTGTCGTCACGCCAATTATTGTCTGGGTGTTCGATCACGATGTTGCATCCAGTTTTTGGTTGTCGGTGGCTATGTCCACGATTGCGGTAGCGTGGAATTACTTGTTTAATTCTGGCTTTGAGGCATGGGAAAGAAAACAGTCGGTTAAAGGGCGTAGCTGGCAACGTCGTTTAGCGCATGGCGTCGGTTTTGAAGGTGGTTTAGCACTGTTTTTTGTGCCCCTGATTGCTTGGTGGTTATCGGTTAGTTGGTGGGTAGCATTGATCACCGATGCCAGTTTATTGTTGGTGTTTTTCATTTACTCGATTGCCTTTACTTGGGCATTCGATCGTATCTTTGGTTTACCCGATTCGGCCAAATAGTGCAGAGCTGCTTTATAATAGCCTCATAATAGAATGACATTAGGAACAATGATGAGTGCTAAGTTGAGCTACCCAAGGTTATTGCTGGCCGTTTTCAGCCTTTTTTCAGCCAGTACTTACGCGACGGAATCGCCCAAACCAGGAGAGTTTAATGGTGAAGGCGAATTGGGTTATAACAGTACCGCCGGTAATAGCAACAGCAGTAGTTTGAATGCCAAATTGGGTATCAATTATTTACTGGCAGATTGGGAGCACAGCTTAAATTTAAGCGCGGTTTCGGCACAAAATGAAGGCGTAAATACGCGTGAACGCTATTTGCTCGATGGTCAGGCATCACGCACTTTTTCAGAGGTTTACTATGGCTTCGGTAATTTACGCTACGACAAAGACTTATTTAGTGGTTACGATTATCAAACGAATCTAACAGCAGGTATCGGTCGGCGCTTTTGGCAGCCGAAAACCGAGGTGTTGAACCTTGAAGTGGGTGCGGGTTATCAAGTTGATAAATTACAAAATCAGGCAGAGCAGTCGCATCCTATTCTCAGAACAGCTTTAAAGCTGCGTTATCCAATTAATGCACAACTAGGGCTTTCACAAGACTTGTTAGTGAATGCGGGAGAGCAGAATACGCATAGTGAATCGGTAAGTGGCATTAAAGTTAAGATGACTGAATCGCTCGCATTGAAGTTGAGTTACACCTTAAAACATAATTCTAAGGTATTGGTGGGACGAGAGAACCTAGATACCTTAACGGCCTTAACCTTGGTTTATGGCTTTTAATATGATGGCTCGATTACGAATTACGTTAGCCCAGATGAATCCCTTAGTAGGTGATTTAGTGGGTAATGCTGAGTTAATGCGCCAAGCAGCGAAAATAGCCCAGTCGGCGGGTGCGCAGGTAATTGTTTTTCCTGAGCTATCGCTGACCGGTTATCCACCCGAAGACTTATTGTTGTTTCCTTCTTTTATCGAGCAGTGCGAGGCTCTGTTAACGCAGTTAGCGGCTGAAACCGATGATGATTTGCTCTGGTTGGTGGGGTCGGTCGGACGTGATGCTCAAGGGCGTTTAACCAATGAAGCCATCGCGTTAGGGCAAGGCAAGATTTTGGCACGCTATGCCAAGCAAGCCTTACCCAATTATGGTGTGTTCGATGAACAACGCTATTTTAGCGCGGGTAAGGTAGCCAGCGTTCTTGACTGGAAGGGTGTGCGCTTAGGCCTATTGGTGTGCGAGGACTTATGGCAACCAGAACCAGCCGCTTTAGCCAAACAGGCGGGTGCTGAAGTGTTGCTGAGTTTGCACGCTTCGCCCTATGAGGTGGGTAAATGGCATCAACGCTATGCTGTGTTAACTCAACGCTTTGCTGAAACGCAATTGTCCATCGTTTATGTCAATCAAGTGGGTGGACAGGATGGGCTGGTGTTCGATGGTCGCTCCTTGGTGTTCGATGCTCAGGGGTGTCGTTATTTGCCCATTGCTCAGTCGATACAGGCGCAAGTCACTTGGTCTGATTCGGGCTTCACCTGTGAAGGGACGTCATGGTTAACGAAAGCACCACCGTCTAGCACCGATTGGGCGGCGATCTGGTCGATGCTGACACTCGGCTTGGCTGATTATGTGCGTAAAAATGGCTTTAAGCGGGTGCTTTTGGGGCTTTCGGGTGGTATGGATTCAGCGCTGGTGCTGGCTTTAGCGGTCGATGCCTTGGGCAGCGATTCGGTTGAAGCGGTGATGATGCCGTTTACTTACACCAGTGACATCAGTCAATGGGATGCTGCCGAACAAGCGACCCTATTGGGTGTGCGTTATACACAATTGCCCGTTGCACCCACCTATGCAGCGGTTGAAGCGACATTAGCTGAACGCTTCGCGGGCTTAGCCGCTGATGTGACGGAAGAAAACTTACAAGCGCGTATTCGTGGATTGTTGTTAATGGCTTTGTCGAATAAAACGGGCGCCTTGTTGCTCACCACCAGTAATAAAAGTGAGTCGGCCATGGGTTATGCCACCCTGTATGGTGATATGAATGGTGGTTTCGCGCCCTTAAAAGATGTGCCTAAGACTTGGGTTTATGCCCTTGCGAATTGGCGCAACCAACAAAGTAGCGTGATCCCGCAGCGTGTTATTGACCGTCCACCATCGGCTGAATTACGTCCCGATCAGACAGACCAAGACAGTTTGCCGCCCTACGACACGTTAGACGCTTGGATTGAGCAGCGTATGCAGCAAGGTCAGTCCATTGAGCAATTGGCAAAGGCAGCTCACTTGCCCAACGATGATGTGCTACTGAATCGCAGCATGCGTTTGATGCGACTGAGTGAGTACAAACGTCGGCAAGCAGCGCCGGGCATTAAAATCACCGCACGCAGTTTCGATAAAGATTGGCGTATGCCCATTACCAATGGTTGGAAAGGCTAACATGGAAGCGCAAAAAAACAATCCATTACATGGCGTTACCCTAGAAGCCATCGTCACAGAGTTGGTGACATTTTATGGCTGGGATGAGTTAAGCGAACGTATTCCGATTCGCTGTTTTACCCATGACCCTTCAGTCAAATCGAGTTTGGCTTTTTTACGCAAAACTGCCTGGGCGAGGGAGAAGGTTGAACGACTTTATGTTGGTATGATGCGTTACCGAGGTAAGCTGTGAAGATATTGGCTGCTGTTTTTGAGTCTTTACAATCATGATGTCATTCATTGCTCATCTATCTTTTAATTTTTTACAGGTGTTTGGTACTAAATGGCAGAACAACAGATTGCTCCGATTCAATTAGTTCAGGGCGTACTTACCTTATCTGCGCCATTATGGCCGACTTTAGACAGTTTTATTGTCGGTGAAAATACAAAAACACTGCAACAATTGACCGCTTGGTTACAAGCAGCGAGCCCGACTGTTTCTTACCTCACGGGTGAAGCTTCGTCCGGAAAGACACATTTGGCCCAGGCCATTCTTTCGCAACACAGCCAGCAAGGGCTGCCATGTGCTTTCATTTCAGCTAAGGATAGTGCAGGTTTGCGCCCAGAGCGTTTACAGGGTATGGAGCAACTTTCCTTAATCTGTATTGATGATGCAGATCGCTTATTGGTTCAGCCTGCATGGAGGACAGCCATTCAGCAACTGGTGAGTTTAATGCGAGATTCAGGTGGTATGATTCTATTAGTACAACGAACCGTAGCGGCTTATGAACAGCTGTTAGGATTGAATTTCTCACTGGTTGCCTTGAGTAATGATGCCGAAAAACGACAACTGCTGCTCGAACGGGCCCAGCAGCGTAGCATTCAATTAAGCAAAGAGGTGACTAACTGGCTGATGAAGCATTACGCCGAAGACGTTGGACAGCTGATGCATGTCTTAGCTTATTTAGATCATGGCTCTATGACCTTAAAACATCCTATTACCTTACCTTTTGCGAAAAAACTACTATTACAGTCTTAAAGCATGACCTTAAAACCACTTTCCGATAAAATGAAGTTACTAAATGTATAAGGGGTTCTTAATGTTGCGTTCTCTTTTAATGACGGCATCGCTATTACTATCCACAACCGTGATGGCAGCGCCTATTGATGCTGAATTTGTTGACCTGAACGGTAAAACAGTCAAACTATCCGACTTTAGAGGCAAGTGGGTGGTGGTTAACTATTGGGCAACTTGGTGTCCGCCATGCGTTAAAGAAATTCCTGAGCTAGTTTCTTTTCATGAAGCACACGCTAAGAAGGATGCGGTGGTTTTAGGTGTTAATCATCAGGAAGACCCGGTTGCAGAAGTGAAGAAATTTGCCGATGAGCGTTTTGTTA
>NCFI01000102.1 GCA_002281095.1 Thiotrichales bacterium 35-46-9
GCTGCATCAGGTCTTCCATGCCGAACACCAGCTCGTTGATGTTGACCGGCTGCGGGTCCAGGGACTGGCGGCGCGAAAACGCCAGCAGCCGCTGCGTCACTTGCCTGAAGTGGCAAGCCGAAATTATTTGATTTCGACTTTCGCGCCAGCTTCTTCCAACTCTTTCTTCGCTTTTTCAGCGTCGTCTTTAGATACACCTGCTTTAACAACAGTAGGAGCACCTTCAACCGCATCTTTTGCTTCTTTCAAGCCTAAGCCAGTCAAGCCACGAACGACTTTAATACAAGCTACTTTGTTTGCGCCAGCGTCTAACAACACAACGTCAAACTCAGTCTTCTCTTCAGCCGCTTCAGCTGGACCAGCTGCTGGACCTGCAGCTACTGCAACAGCAGCAGTTACACCGAATTTTTCTTCCATTGCAGAAATTAATTCAACGATTTCCATAACCGACATTTCGGCAACGGCATTAAGGATGTCTTCTTTAGTAACAGCCATGATTTATCTCCTAAAACAGGGGGTCGAGTAACAAAAATATGAGTTATGCGGCTTCTTTGGCATCGCGAATAGCAGCCAAAGTGCGAGCAAGTTTGCCCACTGGTGCTTTCATGACGCTCATTAGCATCGCAATTGCCTGGTCGCGGTTCGGCAATGCAGCAATTGCAGCAAGGCGATCAGCACCCAATGCACCAGAACCAATTGACAAAGAACGTGCAACGAGCTTGTCATTTTTCTTAGCGAATTCTTGGGTAACTTTTGCCGCAGAACCATGATCTTCTGTTGAAAACAACAGGATCAATGGTCCTGTTAAAGTCTCTGCCATAGGCTCATGTGATGAACCAGCTAAAGCACGACGTGCCAGGGTGTTTTTAACAACACGTACTGTCACGTTTGCTTTACGCGCTTCGCCACGTAAGCTATCCATCTGGCTAGCGGTCAAACCACGGTATTCCGCAGCAACAACTGCTAACGCAGATTGAGCTAAAGCAGACACTTCCTCGACGACCTGTTTCTTGTCTTCAAGTTTAAGTGCCATTAATTTCTCCTAACGAGTGAACCATCTCAAGATGGTGGCTTCCCTTCTGCGCAGGCAAATTTAAGCTAGGTTAGTAGCACCTGCGGTCTGAGATGAGCAGCCTTGCATGCAAGGACAGCCATCTCGTGTACCCAGTCGCGATTAAGCGCCTAGGCTCACACTGTTCATATCAACGGTAACACCAGGACCCTGGGTTGATGATATGGTAACCTTTTTCATGTATACGCCTTTTGCAGCAGCTGGTTTAGCTTTTTGCAAATCAGATAAAAGCGCTACTAAGTTTTCTTTAAGTGCATTTGGTTCAAAAGCCAGTTTACCGATGGTCGTGTGTACCACACCACCTTTATCAGCACGGAAACGAACTTGACCCGCTTTCGCATTTTTGACTGCATTGGCAACATCAGGTGTTACGGTACCTACTTTCGGGTTAGGCATCAAACCGCGTGGACCTAACACTGTACCTAGCGCACCAACAACACGCATAGCGTCTGGGCTAGCAATAACCACGTCAAAGTCCATCATGCCGCCTTTAACCTGTTCAGCTAGATCTTCCATACCAACGAACTCTGCACCCGCTTCGCGTGCTTTATCGGCGTTAGGACCCTGCGTGAATACAGCAACACGAACCGTTTTACCTGTTCCGTTTGGTAACACGGTTGCACCACGAACCACTTGGTCAGATTTACGAGGGTCGATACCCAAGTTAACCGCAACATCCATTGATTCTGAGAATTTAGTTGAAGCAAACGATTTTAAAATCGTAATAGCTTCGTCAATTGCGTAGGTTTTAGTTGAAGAAACCGCAGCACGCATTGCCTTTTGGCGTTTAGTTAGTTTTGCCATTTCTATTAACCCTCTACCACTAAGCCCATGCTACGCGCAGTACCTGCAATCGTACGCTTAGCTGCATCCATATCATTGGCATTCAAATCAGGCATTTTTGTTGTTGCAATTTGCTCGATTTGCGCATCAGTTACCTTGCCGACTTTATTACGGTTAGGAATCGCTGAACCACTGGTAATACCCGCTGCTTTTTTCAACAAGAATGAAGCAGGAGGCGTTTTTAAGATAAAGCTGAAGCTTTTATCTGCGTAAACTGTGATTACAACAGGCAACGGCAAGCCTGGCTCCATGCTTTGAGTTGCTGCATTGAACTCTTTACAGAACCCCATGATGTTAACACCTTTTTGACCCAACGCTGGACCAATGGGTGGAGAAGGATTTGCTTTACCAGCTGGCACTTGCAGCTTGATATAGCCTGTGATTTTTTTCGCCATGTTTTAGCTCCATGTTAAGGGTATAACGTTTAGCCTTGGCTAAACTTCCCATGACTCCGAAGAGTCTGTTTATTAGGCCGTCTTTTCGACTTGGGTAAATTCCAACTCGACTGGTGTTGAGCGACCAAAAATCAACACCGAAACTTTGAGTTTATTTTTCTCGTAATCAACTTCTTCGACTACAGCCTCGAAGTCTGCGAAAGGACCATTGGTCACACGCACCACTTCACCCGGCTCGAACAATACTTTAGGACGAGGACGCTCAGCCCCTTCTTCCATACGCTGAAGAATTTGGTTAGCTTCGCGATCCGTGATCGGCGCTGGCTTATCTGCTGTACCACCAATAAAACCCATAACGCGTGGCACGCTACGCACAAGGTGCCATACCGCATCATCCATTTCCATCTGCACTAGCACATAGCCCGGAAAAAATTTGCGCTCACTCTTACGTTTTTTTCCATCGCGAATTTCGACTACTTCTTCTGAAGGAACCAAAATATCACCGAAGCGATCCTGCATGTTGGCGCGATCAATATACTCTTGCAATGTCTTTTTGACATAATTTTCATAGCCTGAGTAGGCGTGAACTACATACCAACGCATTAATTACTCCCCGCGCCCTGTGAGCCACTGAACGCCCCACAAGAAAAACATATCAACCAACCACAAAAACAAACCAACGAAGAACACAGCAACAAAGACGATTAAGGTCATTCGAACTGCCTGCTCCCGCGTAGGCCAAACTACTTGGCGCACTTCACGCTGCGTATCATTTAAATGTTTGCGCGTATTCGAACCAAATGCAGTCGTCCAGACACCCGCAACAGCAATGGCAACGCCCGCAACGACGATCAGCACACGCAGCGCCAAATCCAAATCTGTTAATAAATAATAGGCGACAAGCGAGGCAACCAACAACGCGATCGAAAGAATATAGCGGAATTTATCAGCAGGACTGGTCGCAGTGTTTTGTTGTTTCATACTTAGCTTGAAATGAAAGGTGAATTTGGCAGGGGATGAAAGAATCGAACTCTCACCAAAGGATTTGGAATCCTTCGTTCTACCATTAAACTAATCCCCTGGAGTTAATTGCTATTTAAAGCAAAACAGCTGGGTATTTTAATCAAAATCACAGCACATTGCAACAACAATTGTATTGCAAAAGGTGTTTATTTGTTTTTACTCGTAACAATTACGGATAAAAGCGCGCCAGCGTTTGCTTTAATTGATCGAAATGAATAGGCTTACTAATAAAATCATCCATTCCCGCTGCCAAACAGCGCTCTTGATCTTCATTCATCGCGTTAGCCGTCAAGGCAATAATTTTCGGTCGCTTAGATAGGTTCATAGCACGTATATGCTGAGTTGCTGTCAATCCATCCATATTTGGCATTTGCATATCCATTAAAATTAAGTCGTATGCAGCCTTCTCTGTCATAGCAACCGCTTCTAATCCATCCACAGCAATTGCCGCATTGATGTTTAATTTTTGCAGCAATTTAGTAGCCACTAATCGATTAATCGCATTATCTTCAACCAGCAACACCTTTAATTCAGCCAAACTTTTGATCGTTTCAACCCTTATCTCTTGGCTAGACTCCTTACCTCTGGGCGCTGCGAAGGTAAAGTAGAATCGCGATCCTTTATGCTGCTCACTTTCAACCCAAATCCGCCCACCCATTAGCGTGGTTAACCGATCACAAATCGCTAGACCTAACCCTGTACCACCATATTGACAGGTTGTAGAAGCATCTGCTTGACTAAACGCTTGAAAAAGCTTACTTCTCGCTTTCTCATCCATACCAACACCCGTGTCCCAAACACATACTGTCAGCACATCGGATTCAACCGATGGCATTAATGCTAGACCGACGGTTCCAGACTCAGTAAACTTCATCGCATTAGACAGCAAATTCATTAAAATTTGACGCAATCGGGTAGGGTCTCCGACAATCCAGCGCGGTACTAATTCATTGAACTCTACTTGAAGTGACAAGCCCTTTTGCTGAGCTTGTAGTTTAAAAATTGCACACACTTCTTTAACCAGTTGATACAAATCATAACTGATACTTTCCAGCTCTAGTTTGCCCGCTTCTATCTTTGAGAAGTCTAATACATCATTGATAATGGCCAGTAGCGTATTGCTGGTATTTTTCAAGTTACTAACGTACTCACGCTGCTGCTCACTAAGCTCGGTATCAAATAACAATTGCGCCATGCCAAGCACCCCATTTAACGGGGTGCGTATTTCATGACTCATGGTAGCTAAAAATTCACTTTTAGCGAGTGTGGCCGCCTGCGCTTTCTTCAACGCCACAGCCAACTCATTGGTTCTCTGATCGACCAATTTCTCTAAATTGGAAGCCAATTCTCTTAGTTCAACATTGCGCTCATATAACGCCAAGCTTTTTTCTTCTAACAGACGCTCCGCTTCTTTTCTAGCGGCACGCTCCCGATCGAGACGCTTTTGCCAACGCTGCTCTAATAGGGTAAGCGCATCTGTCTGTTGCTGAGCTTCCATCCAGCATTAAACCTTAGTGACAATAAAACGCGTACTCAACTCATTCACCTCATCGCGCTGAATGGTTAAGTTATCACCAAAATGCTGGCCACACCCCATAATCAAACCCTCCGCCAAATCAGCCAAATGGCGATCTGAGTGGTAAATCATAGTTAATTGATTGCCTTCACGCAAACAATCAAATTTAGGTAACTGCGCGTCCGGATACAATTTAATCACTTGCGCATGGATAATATCTTCAATGCCAGATAAAAAGGTTAATGCATCTGGCACACCCTCAAAAAACTGCTGAAAAGATCGTGCAAAGACACCAAAAACATGCTCGCCAAAAGTTCTGACTAAAACAGGAACTGGAATTTGGGTTCTGTTCGACAGCGCAACCACCATATCCACCAACTCCTCATGCGAATAGGTCCCGACTGACGTATATGCACCGCCCGAAGCCGGATTGGCATCGTCAATAATATCGTCAACCATGTCGGCGGAAAACTTGGCTTCCACCATTTCTAAAAATTCTGTGAACACCATGCCCTTCATGATACTACCCTCAGTGATACTAGCTGTTCTATGTTACCCAAAAACAACGCAAAAAACAAAAAAGCCCGTCATTTCTGACGGGCTTTCTTGGCTTGCCGGTTAGGGCTGGGGATTACGCTAATACTTTAGCAACAACACCCGCACCTACCGTACGACCACCTTCACGAATCGCAAAGCGTAAGCCTTCTGCCATCGCGATTGGTTGAATCAATTCAACCGACATCTTAACGTTGTCGCCTGGCATTACCATTTCAACGCCGTCTGGTAGCATGCATGCACCTGTCACGTCCGTTGTACGGAAGTAGAACTGTGGACGGTAGTTGTTGAAGAATGGTGTATGACGACCACCCTCTTCTTTTGACAGGATGTACACTTCACATTCAAATTTAGTGTGTGCCTTAACTGAACCTGGTTTAGCCAGTACTTGACCACGTTGTACGTCTTCACGTTTAGTACCACGTAA
>NCFI01000009.1 GCA_002281095.1 Thiotrichales bacterium 35-46-9
ATAACAGCCACGTTTCTGACTCCCAGTTAACATTGGGTGCATTATACCACAAACCAAAAAAGCGACCCTTTCGGATCGCTTTTTCAAAGGTTCAACTTGGAAGCCCTGTTTGCCACGGCAAGCAATTTGAGTTAAGTGTTAAGCATGCTGCGCCGATGTGTCAACCGAATCCTTACCCTGCTTATGTTGATGTTTAGACCAAACCATAAAAGCAACAACAGACCAAGCACCACCGACAACAATCAGTAACGATAAAATGAAACCAACTTCTGTACTCATGACTTAATCATCCTCTAGGTTATCAGCAATAAAAGCCGAAAGCTGCAATGCAAACCAAGCAACAGCAGCCAACAGTAGATAAATTGGGTCTGACTGCTTGAAGTATATCAAACCAGCAAACGCAGTAACACCCCACGAAGCCCTTCTTAGCTCAACGGCAAAATTTTTTGCTGCTTGCGCGTTAAATACAAATTTTGCCATTGTTACTCCTAGTCAATTTGGTTAACGGCATTATACCACAAACCAAAAAAGCGACCCTTTCGGATCGCTTTTTCGGTGTTTCATATTGAAAGCCGTGTTGCCACGGCAAGCAATTAGAACTTGTGGATTAAACCAACAGAAACTGCACTGTTGTCTTTACCAGCACGAGTTAAGAAGCTATCACCTGAACCTGCACTGGCCAAGTTAACACTGTATGCACCGTTAGTATCGTTATCCATAAGAGCATAGCTGACATATGCAGTTGTGTTTTTGCTCATAGCATGGTCATAACCAACATTCCACAAAGTTGCGCCTGTTTTATCAAGCGCAGCAGAAGAACCTAACTTAGATGCCATGTAAACTTGTGCTTTGATGGTACCAGCAGAAGTAACCTTATAAGAACCACCCAAGCCAAAAGTATCACGAGTACCATTCAATCCAATTGCTTTAGCAGTGTTGTCATTTTGGTACAGAGCAACAACTTTAGCTGATCCAAACGTATAGCCAGCACCTAAACGAACAGCTTCAAAATTATTTGCTAACGCAGCACCACCAACTACAGATGGAGTAGTACCTGTTTTTCCAATATTGATATAACCCAAACTAGCATCAAAAGCACCAGCTGCAAAATTTAATTGCGCAGAGTAAGCATCACCTTTGTTATTAACTTTTGAATTTTGCTCACGATCATAAGCCGCACCAGGAACATACGCTAATCGAGCATCAAAACCACCCATTTTTGGAGTAGCATAAGCAATAGTGTTACCATAACGACCGTCAACAGCATCAACATCATTTGCAGTAGCTAGGATATTACGGGTGTTACCAATTTGGTCACGAAACAAATCATATTTACGACCAGCGTGCTTAATTGGAGAGTCCATTTTACCTAGTAATACAGTACCAAAACCACCATTTAAGCCAATAAAAGTATCACGTAAAGTATTACCCAAACCACCAGCACCATTGTCCATATTAATAGCCATCTCCATTTGGTAAATAGCTTTCAAACCAGCACCCAAATCTTCTGAACCTTTAACACCAACGCGTGAAGAGTTAGAAACAACATTCAACGAACTAGCATCACCAGTAGCGGTTTTAATACCATCTTGTTGAGCAACAGCCGTCTCAATTTTACCATAAACAGTAGCAGCTGCGAAAGCAGAAGGAGCTGCAACAGCAGCAGCGATAGCGATAGCTAAAACATTCTTGTTCATAGGATTTCCTTTATAGATTCCAACATTTTTCGAGTCAGACGGAATGTCTGCCTCAACCACGATTGCAATACTACAACAGGTTTTTGTGACTGTGCAACACTTTTTTGCTTTTTTGTTGAATTTTTTTAGCCATTGTTGTTTTTGTGCAACAAGAAGTGAGGGGGAAATGGTGAGGGGTGAGGAGACGGGAGTGAGGAGTGAGGATTACAGCAAGTCTTGTTCTGCTCGACGAATATGCACAATTTCTATCACGGCTTGTTCGATACGATAGAAAATAATAAACAAACCATCAGCCACAACAAGGCAGCGTAAAGTTGGCTTGTATTTGTAAACGGGGGCTGAGTAAGGAAAATTCAGCAACTGTTGAAAAGGTTCTTTTATTCTAGCGATCATTTTACGAGCTAAAGCACTACCACCTATTCTATAGTAATGTTCACCGATAGAATCCAAGTTACGTCTGGCACGTTTAGTGATTTCAAGCTGCATATCTTGCTTCTAACTCGTCAAACACCTCTTCAAAACTAAACCATTCCGTATTAGGGTCATCGGCTTCTTTTATGCATTCATCTAAAATTGCGTGCAGTTCGGCATTTGGGTCTTCTTTAGCAGTTACTAAGAAAGTCTGTACTTGCTGATAAACCCGCTCGATCAAACTCGGTTCGGCGTCTTTTAATAAGGCGTTAATGTCTTGTAAGGTGTGCATGAAGAACTCCTTGTGTTGATGCGCTTAGGCTGGCAAAAACAATTTAGCCGCTAACGCCAGCAAACCGGCCATAAAGCCAGCGATGGCAAAGGTTTGCACTAACATTGCTTTGTATAAATTGCTTTCAAGTAAGTGCAAATCCATTTTAGTGGCAAACGCACCTGCCTCATGAGCCTGCTCAATTGCTCTAGACTGCGCACGCGTTAGTGCTTCAACTTGTTTTTCATCAAAACCCGCTTCGCGTAAGGTTTTATTAAATTCAAAAGTATCAAAGGTAATGGTGCTCATGGTGTTTCCTGCTCACAAAAGGCTTCGCGTCATTATAACTCTTTTATCCTATTCAAAAAAGAAGTTCCACAACAACAAGATATTCAACACAATAATGATACTGGTGATTAGACCTGTGAGCAGCGTTAACCACAAGGGATTGACAAAGTTACCCATTAAATCGCGGTCTTTGGTCATCATCCACAGTGGCACTAGAGCAAAAGGCAATTGCAAACTCAGAATGACCTGACTGAGCACCAATAATTGCGCCGTACCACTGACACCAAACCACCAAGCAACCAATACCGCTGGCACTATCGCCAACCCGCGTGTGAGCAAACGGCGTTTCCAAGCAGGTAGGCGAATATTCAAAAAGCCTTCCATCACCACCTGCCCTGCTAAGGTGGCGGTGAGTGTGGCATTTTGCCCCGAAGCCAGTAAGGCAACGGCAAATAGGGTCGAAGCGGCACTAGCACCCAACATAGGCGCTAACAGCTGGTAGGCGTCTTGAATTTCAGCGACATCATTCTTGCCATTCACATAAAACACCGAAGCCGCCAGCACAACAATAGCCGCATTAATAAAGAAGGCAATGGTTAGGGCAATAATGGTGTCAAAGGTAGCATAGCGCATGGCTTCTCGTTTAGCGCCATCGTCACTGGCAAAGTCGCGTGTATGTACCAATGCTGAATGCAAATAGAGGTTGTGCGGCATAATGGTGGCACCCAAAATACCTAAGGCAAGGTAGAGCATTTCATTATCTGAAAACAAGGCGGTGCTAGGCATTAAGCCAGCCGCTGCATCCGTCCAGTTGGGTGATGACCACCAAAGTTCGATCGCAAAGGAAACGCTAATGGTGGTCATCAGCGTAATCACCACCGCTTCAATTAAGCGAAAGCCTTTTTGTTGTAACATCAGTAATAAAAACACATCGAACACGGTAATTAAAATACCCGCCACCATCGGGATACCAAATAACAAGTGCAGGGCAATGGCACTACCAATCAGCTCGGCAAGGTCGGTAGCAATTACCGCCAATTCAGCCATAATCCACAACCCCCAAGTGGTGCGTGGACTGTAGCGACGACGACAGAGTTGCGCCAAGTCTTGCCCTGTGGCAATCCCCAAGCGTGCAGTGAGTACTTGCAACACCATCGCCATTAAGCTAGCAATTAATACCACCGACAGCAAGGCGTAACCGTAAGCCGAACCTGCTGCCAGCCCTGTCGCCCAGTTGCCGGGATCCATATAGCCCACCGCTACCAAAAAGGCTGGCCCCATAAACACCCACAAGCGACGACGGCTTGATCCTTGCGGAATGGCGACGGAACGATGAGATTCGGGCAGGCTTAACTGTTCTGTGGGTATCGACATAGGGTGTTTTCTTTATAGGTTAAAGGCAATAAAATTTTTTACTGGCTTTATTTTACAGCCTTGGCTACAATTTACAACAGTGTCATAACACTCTAGTGATTTATTTTTCTAACATTTATGGTCTATTTAGATGAAAAATACACCCGAAACCCTCCCCAATCAACAAGCGCAAGCGGCTCGTTTCCAACAAGCGCGTGATGCCCGCAGTGCGGCGACGGCACAGGATTATGTGGAACTGATTTCCGATTTAATTGCCACCGAAGGCGAAGCGCGTTCAGTCGATGTCGCTAAACGCTTGGGCGTTAGCCATGCCACAGTGGTAAAAACCATTAATCGCTTGCAAAAAGAAGGCTTAATTAATACCAAGCCCTATCGCGGTATTTTTTTAACGCCCACTGGTGAAGACTTGGCAGCAGAATCGCGCCATCGTCATCAAGTGGTTGCTAAATTATTAATGGCACTGGGTGTGGACGAAGAAAACGCACAAGTGGATGCCGAAGGTATGGAACATCATATCAGTGCGGTCACCCTTGCCGCTTTCGAGGCGTTTTTAGCACGAGAAAAACAATGAAGTCATCTTTATATTTAGCCTCACTGGCAAGCAGTATTGCGCTAGCATCACTCTGCTCATTGCCCACGCTTGCGCAAGACTGGCAAGGTTTTAATACGGCGATGCAACAAGGCATTGAAGATCGTCAACAACTGATGAATGACTTTTTTAATGATGAAGCCCCCCATCATCATTTCAAGGGCTGGCCGAGTTCGCGCAGTCATTTTATGGCGATTGCTCAGGGCAACCACTTAATTAGTGATAGAAGCAATGGTGGCGATTCAGCATGGCAAGAGCGGCATCAGCATCCGCATAATCAGTGGAACGATTTGGTGGAAACTGGCGTTATTTTGTCAATTTCAACCTGACTGAACCCGAATTAACCATTGATGAAGCGCATATCACCTTGCCCTTACTGCCCTTAACGCAATTAAAAATGGGACAGTTCTATTCGGGATTTGGACGATTAAACAGTCAGCATCCGCATGATCGTGACTTTATTGACACACCGATGATTTACCAGCGCTTGTTTGGTGATTCATCGCTATTAGAAAAAGGCGTACAACTGAGTGTTAGCCCGATCAGCAACGTCATGATGGCTGTTGAGCAACTGAGTGCCATTAATCAAGATCAATTTAATTTACCAGACACCGCCAAACCGGCGTTAACCAATGTATTTGCTCGCTGGAATCAACGCTGGTCTGAGCAGACTTATTCCTTAATCGGTGTGAGCAGAGCGCAAGGCGATAGTGGTGATGCCAACGGCGTAAAAAACAGCACGCAATGGTCGGCTGTCGATTTCACACTCAAACAGCGACTCGACAACAACCGCTATTGGATGCTACAAGCCGAATATTTAGAGAGAACATCAGAACAAGCTTCATCGCTCAATCAACAAGGGCATTATGCCATGTTGCTTTACCGCTGGCACGAACAATGGCGGGCAGGAATTCGTAACGAAACGGCTCACAGCCAAGCCAGTAATCTGAGCAATACCACTCGAAACGCATTATTAATAGAGTATGACGCCAACAGTTGGCTAAGAACCCGCTTACAATTAGGACACGAACAACAAGCCAAAGGCGTAGAAGGCATCTATTGGCTAGCAGGATGGCAAGCGAGTTTCCAGTGGCTCCACTGAGCCAAGTGCTAAATTCGCCGTGTCGTTTGCGCTAATTCACATTATAATAAGCCTTTATTCTTTGTATGATGTGATGATGCTATGACACCTCAAGTCGGAATTATTATGGGCTCGCAATCGGACTGGCCTACCATGCAACAAGCGGCGATGATGCTGGCCCAATTTGGCATCGCTTATGAAACTAAGGTGGTTTCAGCGCATCGCACGCCCGATTTGTTGGTTGAATACGCCAAATCAGCGGCCGATCGTGGCTTAAAAGTCATTATTGCTGGTGCAGGCGGTGCGGCGCATTTGCCGGGCATGGTGGCAAGCATGACCCGTTTGCCCGTATTAGGCGTGCCGGTACAGTCTAAAGCCTTATCGGGCTGGGATTCTTTATTGTCGATTGTGCAAATGCCCGGCGGTGTGCCTGTGGCGACTTTAGCCATTGGAGATGCCGGTGCTAAAAATGCGGGCATTTTGGCAGCGCAAATTTTAGGCACCAATGACGAGGCGATTGCGGTTAAATTAAATGCCTTCCGTCAAGCGCAAACCGATGCTGTGTTAGCGCAACCCGACCCTAGCCTGTGAGCAATCTGAGATGAGTATCGGTCCAGTTATTGGTGTCATTGGTGCAGGTCAGCTCGGTCGGATGCTGGCCTTGGCAGGAACACGCTTGGGAGCGCGTTTTGCTTTTTATGAAGATGTACCCAGCTCAACCAGCGAAACACTGGGCAAGCTTTACCATCAACATCAACTGCAAGCCTTTATCGACAGCGTCGATGTGGTCACTTTTGAATCGGAAAATACGCCCGTCGCTTTGGTTGAGCAGATAGCCCAACACAAACCCGTTTTCCCGACTGCTAAGGCATTATTCACCGCCCAGCATCGTGGACGTGAAAAAAATCTGTTTCGCTCGCTCGGTATTCAAACCGCCCCTTTTGCCATTGTCAACAGTCTAGCAGAACTAGAAGCGGCAGTGGAAAGCATTGGACTGCCAGCCGTGCTCAAAACGACAACGGAAGGTTATGACGGCAAAGGACAGGCGGTGTTGCGCTCGCCGGACGATGTTGCAAGCGCATGGGAAAACATCGGTCATCGAGAGCTGATTTTAGAAGGCTTTGTGCGTTTTCAACGCGAATTGTCCATCATTGCTGCCCGTGATGCACAGGGCAATACCGTATTTTATCCCTTAGTCGAAAACCAACATCAAGACGGTATTTTACGGGTTACCCTCGCCCCTGCTCCAGCCGTTAGCACGGCTACCAGCGCACAAGCACAAACCATGGTGCAAGCCATTATGGATGCCTTGGATTATGTTGGAGTCATGGCGTTAGAACTCTTCGACACTGAAAACGGACTAGTGGTGAATGAAATGGCACCGCGTGTGCACAATTCAGGGCATTGGAGTCAAGATGGTGCTTGGACGGATCAATTCGAAAATCATTGCCGTGCCTTACTAGGTCTGCCTTTGGGCGATGCCAGCCAGTCGGTTAACGCCTGTGCCATGCTGAACCTGATTGGTGAATTAGGCAACTGGCAGCAGGCTTTGACCGTGCCGCACGCTCAGGTGCATCTATACGATAAGGCTCCCCGTGCTGGCCGCAAGCTAGGTCACATTAATGTCACCGCTAACAGCGAGACAGAACTACAGCAGACGATTGAACGAGTGAAGGACTTACTCGGTTAACGAATCATTCTCTGTAAATAAAAAACCCAGCGAGTTGCTGGGTTTTTTATACGTGTCAATCGGATTAAAATTTAATCGTCTCGCCGACTTTCATCACTTTCAGATTCGCTTTAGCACCACGTTTTTTAAGTGCCTTGGCAAATTCTTCCGGTGTGCCACTTAAAATATTGAACGTACCGTAATGATTCGGAATGGCCATTTTCGGATTCACCAATTTCACCGCTTCGGCAGCACGCTCTGGCCCCATGGTAAAACGGTCACCAATCGCCACTAACATGGCATCAATTTTACCAAACTCATTAACCAACTTCATGTCGGAGAATAAATCGGTATCACCCGTGTGGTAGAAGCGTGGGCCGTTCTTAATCGAAACCACAAAACCAACCGCAATACCCGCTTCTTTCAGATCTCCATTTTCCAATTCCACTGACCCACCATGAACCGCTGGTACAAAACCGACCTTCACTTCGCCATCTAATAGGCTGATCTCACCACCAGGAAAGCCTGCCGTACCCATATTGAACTGACCTTCGGGGAACTTCATGTGTTTCACCATCGCTTTGCCCAACTCTAGTGTTGAAACCAACATCGCCGTTGGATTGTTTTCGGCAATCGCCGTTGCATCAGCAATGTGGTCAAAATGACCATGAGTCGCTAAGATCAAACTAACATCATCCAAGGCCTCCATGTCTTTTTTGGCGTTTGGGTTGGTTGGATTATTAAACCATGGGTCGATAATGACGGTTTTACCCGATGGCGTGACAATTTTATAGGTTGAATGGCCGTACCAAGTGAGCTGAGTCGCCGCTAACGCAGGAATGGCTAATACTAAGGCACTGGTCGCGATGACCGCTTTCAATAGTTGTTTCATGGGCGTTACCTCTTATTAATATCTCGTTATTCGATATAAGTCGCACAAAAGCTCAACAAAGCGACAAACCAAAGCACACACTTACATCGACCGAGTTACTATATTACAGCTGACCAATATCCGCAACCAAACTCATTAACTGATGGGCGCTGGCCAAGAGTGCTAAGCGATTATGGCGTAGCGCTTCATCATCAACATTCACCATCACATCGGCAAAAAAAGCATCGGCTGGCTCACGCAATGCTGACAAGGTTTGCAACACTGCCGCATAATTGGCTTGGCTGTAATGGCGTTGCGCTTCCACTTCGATATCACACAAGGCCAACCACAGTTTTTGCTCCGCACCTGCCTGTAATAAGTCGGTATTAACCGTGGAATGACTGCTTGCCGATTTTTTCAGAATATTACCAATACGCTTATTAGCGGCCGCTAAGGCTTCTGCTTCGGGCAACTGAACAAAATGCTCAACCGCTTGCAAACGACGCCACATATCTAAGGGTTGTGCCGAAGCCACAGCACGCACTGACTCGAACCATTCTGGCTTAACACCCGCTTCGACCGCATAGCCTTTGAAACGCGCCATAACGAAATCGACGATTTGTGCTACCAAATCACTATTCACCACTGGATTATGCAGTGCTAACGCTTCGCGTACCCAGTAGTCAACATCCATAGCCAACTCAGATTCAACGGCAATGCGTACTATGCCCAGTGCCGCACGACGAAGCGCAAAGGGGTCTTTATCACCAGTCGGAATCATGCCCGCATAAAAAATACCCGTCAGTGTATCGAACTTATCGGCCAAAGCAACCGCTTGAGCCACTGAATTGGTGGGAATGTCTGCGCCACCGCCTTTCGGCCAGTAGTGTTGTTCGATGGCATAGGCGACATCGACATCTTCATTGGCTTGTAGCGCATAATAACGCCCCATAATGCCTTGTAGCTCAGGGAATTCGCCCACCATCGCCGACATTAAATCGCACTTCGCCAGTCGTGCCGCACGCCCCGCCAACTCAGGCGATGAACCTAGGTGTTTCGCCATCGCCGCTGCCAGGGTTTCAATGCGTTCTACTTTATCGAACACACTGCCCAAGTCTTTCTGGAAAATAACGGTTTTTAAAGGCTGCAACCAAGCTTCCATACTGTGCTTTAAGTCTTGCTGCCAGAAGAAACGCGCATCGGACAAACGTGGACGTACCACTTTTTCATTGCCTTCTCGAATTTGCGCCACGTCCGTACTGTCAATATTGGTAATAACGATAAAAACCGGCGTCAATTTACCTTGTGCATCAACGGTATGAAAGTATTTTTGGTTAGCCTTCATTGTTGAAATCAGGCATTCTTGTGGCACTTGCAAAAAGTCTTCATCAAAACGACAGGTCACCGCACTCGGCCATTCAACCAGAGCAGCCACCTCTTCCACCAACTCAGGATCAATTTCTGCAACCACACCGGCATCTTTCGCTGCTGCTTGCACCAAATCGACAATGGTATCCATACGGGCATTAAAGCTAGCGACAACAAAGGCTTTTGCCAAGGTTTGTTCGTAACTTGCGGCATCTTTCAGCAACACCAGTTCAGGGTGATGCACACGATGACCGACACTCACTTGCGCCGATTCAACACCCAGAATACGACAAGGCAAGACATCCTCACCTAACAATAAAGTGACGTGTTTGACAGGGCGCACGAATTCCGCATCACCGGCGCCCCAGCGCATGCGTTTGGGAATGGGCAAGTCAGCCAAGGCTTTTTCGACCATGGCGGGTAACAAATCGCGTGTGTGACCACCCTTAATGACCTGTTTTACTGCCATCCAGACACCCTTAGGGGTATCCACTTCAATCAAATCCGTAATGGCAACACCATTGGTACGCGCAAAACCTTCTAGGGCTTTACTGGGGTTACCTTCTTTATCAAAGGCTTGTGACTTGGGAGGACCTTGACGTTCTTGCACGCGATCTTCTTGCTGACATTGCAAGTCGCGCACGCGCACCGCCAAGCGGCGTGGTGTGGCAAAGGGTTCAACATCGCCATAGGCTAGGTTAGCCGTGGTCAGCTGTTTCGCCATGCCATCGGCAAAGGCGTGCATTAGGCGTTTAAGCGCTTTAGGTGGTAACTCTTCGGTGGCAATTTCAACTAAAAAATCGGCTTTCATTACACACCCTCCTTCACATCAACTTTACACATCGGGAAACCCAGTGCTTCACGTCTAGCCACATAAGCTTCAGCCACTTGCTTGGCCATAGCACGCACTCGACCAATAAAGCGTTGGCGCTCGGTTACCGAAATCGCTTTACGTGCGTCTAACAAGTTAAAACTGTGCGAGGCCTGTACCACTTGCTCGTAAGCAGGCAAAGGCAAATCCTGGCTAATGAGTGAATTGAAGGCGGTTTCACAATCATCGAATGTTTTGAACAGCACATCGGTATTGGCGTGCTCAAAGTTATAAGTGGACATTTCCACTTCGTTTTGATGGAAAACATCGCCATATGTCACCTTACCCTGCGGACCATCAACCCAAGTCAAATCGTAAACACTATCCACTCCTTGCAGGTACATAGCGATACGCTCAAGACCATAGGTAATTTCGCCCGACACAGGACGACATTCTAAGCCGCCTACTTGCTGAAAGTAAGTAAACTGAGTCACTTCCATGCCGTTTAACCAAACTTCCCAGCCCAATCCCCAAGCACCGAGCGTAGGTGATTCCCAGTTGTCTTCAACAAAGCGAATATCGTGTACCTTACGGTCAACACCCATCATTTCCAACGACTGCAAATACAAATCTTGAATATTATCGGGTGAGGGTTTTAATAAAACCTGGAATTGGTAGTAATGCTGCAAGCGATTGGGGTTTTCACCATAACGGCCATCGGTGGGACGGCGACAAGGTTGCACATAAGCGGTGCGCCATGGCTCTGGCCCTAAAGCACGTAAAAAAGTCGCTGAGTGAAAGGTTCCTGCACCCATCGGCATATCGTAGGGCTGAATTACCACACAGCCTTGTTGCGCCCAAAATTCTTGCAGAGCCGCAATGAGTCCTTGGAAAGTTTTAATATTGTGCTTGGGGGTGGCGGATGACACGGTCATAACTCCAACAACATCTGGATAAAAATAGGCTTGTATTCTACCACAAGGAGATAGTGAATCTGAGCGTCGGTTCATAATCACCTTAAAAGCATAACTTTGCATGTGATGCCTATCACATGTATAATGAACTGATAAATTATCTTGTCCAAACATAGGTTACCCCCGCATGATGGCAGAACTCAAACACCGCATAGCGCCCACTAAGCGCTTACACAAGCTGGTCATCGCCAGCAGCCTAACCCTCGCAACGCTTGCAACCATCGCTTCCCTTCCTATTCAGGCCAACTTCCCGTCACGAACTTTCGAACTTCCCTTACCCGAAATAACTCGTCAAATTGATGAGTCTTTGGCATTGCTTGACGAAACAGAAGAAAGTGCCGAATTGGTCAGTCAATGGGTAGAAGTTAAGCCTGGTGACAATTTGGGCGTCATTATGGAGCGCGTCGGTGTGGGTGCTGGCGTTGCTGCACAGTTATCTGCTAGCCCAAATGGGGATGCTTTCCGTAAGCTTCGTGCAGGCACGCACATGGAACTTAAGTTCGATGAGAACAACCAACTCGTTGCCCTAAACTACCATTTTTCCAGCTTGAATATTCTGACAGCAGAAAAAACCGATAGTGGCTTTGCTGTCCAGCAAATCATCAAACCCGTTGAAAGTCAGATTGTCAGTTTCAGTGGCACCATTGATAATTCACTTTTCTTAGACGGTCGCAAAGCAGGCATGCAAGCGCAGCAAATCATGGATATGGCGGACATTTTCGCTTGGGATATTGATTTCGGACGTGAACTACAACCCGGCAACACCTTTAGCGCTGTTTTTGACGTTCCTTATGCGGAAGGTAAAGCGGTTGGATCGGGTAAGTTACTCGCTGCTCGTATTGTCATTGGCAAAAAAGAGCATACCGCTTTCTACCATGCCGCTAGCAAAGCTTACTATGATCAAGAAGGCAAAAGCTTACGCAAGGCTTTCAACCGCAATCCAGTAGACTATGTTCGCATCACTTCTGGGTTCAGCAAAGCACGTTATCATCCGGTACTGCATAAGATTCGTGCACATAAAGGCGTGGATTATGGTGCCCCTATTGGCACTCCAGTTAAAGCAACTGGTGACGGCAAAGTCACTATGAAAGGCTGGGGTAATGGTTATGGTAATATGATTACCATTCAACACGGTGCTACTTATACCACTGTTTACGGACATTTATCACGTTTTGCTAAAGGTATCCAAGCTGGAAGTAATGTCAAACAAGGGGAAGTGATCGGTTATGTCGGCATGACCGGATTGGCCAGCGGCCCGCACTTACACTATGAGTTCCGTGTTAAAGGTCAGCACGTTGACCCCTTGGGCGTTAAATTTGTTGAAGGTGATCCGTTAAAATCTAAAGATAAGCCAGCCTTTATGCAGCAAGTTGCACAACTAACCGAGCGCATGAATACGCCAGTGTTGGATGATGCCACCATGGCAAAATTTAGTGATGACATCAGCGTTAGCGCTGAAAGCACACAAACGGCTTACAACACACAGTTCGAGTGATCAAACGTGCTAACGCTGGGCATTCTTTCGGGTACCAGTGTTGATGCCATTGATATCGCTTTGGTAGATTGGCAATCACAATCTCCAAAGCTCATCGCTTTTGACGAGTTTGAATGGCCTAAGCACATTCAAGCTCGCTTACTGGCGCTACCTGAATCCCCTCTAGTTTATTTAGCTCAACTGGGCGAACTGAATACCGCTGTTGGGCAGGTATTTGCTCAGTGCATTCAAACCTTTCTTAGGAAGCAGCAGATAGACGCGTCTACCATTTCAGTTATTGGCAGTCATGGGCAAACGCTTTGGCATCAACCCCAAGGCGAACATCCTTTTAGCCTACAAATCGGTCATGCAGCAGTCATCGCCAAACAAACAGGGATTAGCGTTGCCGCTGACTTCCGTATGGATGATGTGGCACTGGATGGACAAGGCGCTCCGCTTGCACCCGCCTTTCATGAAGTCTTGTTCGCAAAAGCTAATGAATCGGTTGGTGTGCTCAATTTAGGTGGCATTGCCAATATCACCTTACTACGTCCGACTCAGCCAATCATCGGTTTTGATACCGGTCCGGCTAACACCTTGCTGGACGCTTGGTATCGACAGCATCATCACGACCGCGCCTACGATATGGCAGGCAACTGGGCAGCCAGCGCACCTGTCGATGATGCACTTTTAACACAGTTGCTGACTCACCCCTACTTTAAGCAGCCCCTACCCAAAAGCACAGGTCGAGAAGATTTTTCGTTACAGTGGCTTAACGAGCAACTGACAGGGTTCACACATCTATCCGCAGCGCAGGTGCAAAGCACGCTCATGCAATTAACAGTGCAAAGCATTGCTCGTATTGTCAATCAAACACTCAGCAATGGCAGTCTGATCTGGTTAGCTGGCGGTGGCGTCATGAATGATGAATTGATGAAACGACTCAAATGCGCCCTGCCTGACTATCGAATTCTGCCGACCGAGCAAGCAGGCTACCCTTCAGCGACCATTGAAGCCATGCTGTTTGCCTGGTTAGGCAAGCAACGTTTACAGGCACATGCAGTCAATCTCACTTCGATTACAGGCAGTAAAAAGCCCGCCATTCTGGGCGGGCTTTGGTTACCATAAAATTGATTGCGCCTATCGCTGACTAATTGGCGTGTAACGACGCTCACTCTCACCCATGTATATTTGCGTAGGACGGTAAATTTTATTTTTCTTCAACTGTTCATGCCAATGCGCTAACCAACCGGCCGAGCGAGAAATGGCAAAAATAGGCGTGTAAGAAGCTGGATCAAAGCCCATTTCACGATACAAAATACCGGAATAGAAATCGACATTCGGATAAACACCCTTATGCGCCAGCAACTCTTTACACACTTCTTCGACTACTAAGGCGGTTTCAAACAACTTACTGAGCTTACCGCCCTTATCAAGCAAATGTTCTTGAATGAGTTGTTGCAAAATGGCAGCTCGCGGATCCTTCGTTTTATATTCACGATGTCCCATACCCCAAATCACTTGCTTATTGGCCAAACGATTTTCGATATAAGCGCGCGCATTTTTGGCATCACCAATTTCTTCCAACATGGTAATGACTTTTTCATTCGCCGCACCATGCAGCGGGCCAGACAAAGAACCAATTGCCGATGAAACCACCGAACAGGGATTAGCCAGAGTCGAGCCTGTCACCAAGGCAGTAAAGGTAGAAGCATTAATGGTGTGTTCTGCATGTAAAATTAAGCAGGCATCGAGCAAACGCTCCCACACAGCATCTGGCTCTTTGCCTTTGAGCATATAAAGCATGTTGCCTGCATAAGACAAGTCGGTACGCGGATTAATGGGATCATAGCCGTTACGCAAATGCTCCCACATTGCCACTAAGGTACCCATATGCGCCAAGATATTTTCCGACACTTCACGAATATAGGTGGCATCATTCTCATCGCCCGCCATATAAGCAGTAGAAGGATAGAAGCTGGCCATCGAAGCCATGACCGTTTGCAACATGTGCATCGGATGCGTTGTTGCTGGCAAACACTTCATTAATGAACGAATGTTGTATTTGACGCGACGATTCTCGTTGAGCTTTTCAGTAAAACGTGCCAACTCATCTGCCGACGGTAATTCACCGGTCAGCAGCAACAGTGCTGTTTCTTCAAACGAAGAAAACTGAGCCAGTTCCGCAATGGAATAACCCCGATAGGTTAGAACACCCGCCTGTCCATCAATATAGGAAATTGCCGACTCTGTCGCGGGAACCCCAGCCAAACCGGGAATATAAGCCATTGTCATAGATTATTACACTCACTCACACACTAAAAGAAGAACCACAACCACAAGTTGATGTCGCGTTAGGATTTTCAATGACGAAACGCGCGCCAGATAAATCCTCTAGGTAATCAATTTTGGCGCCTACCAAGTATTGAAAACTCATCGAGTCGATTAAAAGCTGTACGCCATCTTTCTCAACTGAAGTATCGTCCTCATTAACGGCAGCATCAAAAGTAAAGCCATACTGAAAACCAGAACAACCACCACCCGTGATGTAAACACGCAATTTAAGATCAGGATTATTTTCATCCGCCAACAAGGTTTTGACCTTGGCGGCGGCATTATCAGTAAAGTTTACTGGCACAAAAGTGTCGCTCATGATGCAGGCCCTCGAGTTTTTATTTATATGATGGCTATTCTAGCACGAACCTTCCTTAAGGTAAGAGTGCAATGGTTTCTAATCCCATTGATTCAGGCAAACCAAACAACAAATTCATATTTTGCACCGCCTGACCCGAAGCCCCTTTCGCTACGTTATCAATGACCGAAGTAACGACCACTTTGTTGCGACCTTGTGGGCGATATACTGCCAAACGGCAGATATTCGTGCCTTTCACACTACGCGTTTCTGGCATACTGCCCGCAGGCATCACATCGACAAACTGCTCGTTTGCATAGCGTTGTTCGAACAAGCTTTGCAATTCAGCGGCGCTGATATCTTGCGTTAAGTTGGCATAAACCGTGACTTCAATGCCACGAATCATTGGTAATAAGTGAGGCACGAAGGTGACATTAACTGGCTTGCCTGCCATCACGGCTAGGCGTTCTTCAATTTCAGGGAGGTGACGATGTCCATTCAATCCATAAGCTTTAAAACTATCATAGGTTTCAGCAAATAACATATCCACTTTGGCATTTCGTCCCGCACCTGAAATACCCGATTTAGCATCTACCACGACATCACTGACATCAATCAGGTTATTTTCAAGCAGAGGCATTAACGCTAATTGGGTTGCGGTAGGGTAACAACCTGGGTTACCAATAATCATCGCACCTTTAATCGCTTCACGATTGGCTTCAGGAAGCCCGTAGACTGAACTAGGCACCAACTCAGGTGTGGGATGCTTGTGGGCATACCATTTTTCCCACACAACTAAGTCTTGCAAACGAAAGTCGGCTGCGAGATCAATCACCTTAACGCCCGCGGCTGTCAGTTCTTTCGCTTGTGCGGCAGCAACGCCATGAGGCGTCGCAAAAAACACCACATCGCACTCTGTTAGGTTAGCCTCATCTGGTGTGGTAAAAACAAGATCATCCATCACGCCGCGCAAGCTGGGAAACAGCTTAGCAACCGATGTACCCGCTTCACCACGAGAGGTGATGGCCGTCACTTTTGCTTGTGGATGACGCGCCAAAATGCGTAATAATTCAGAACCGGTATAACCCGTTCCACCCACAATACCGACATTAATTGGCGCCATCATTCCACTTTTTTCCTTTTAAATTACGTTTATGTTGGATTATTAGCATAATCAAATCAACTTCACACTGTCCAGCAAGGAACACCTTGTGTCATCAAATCGTCATACCGACAAACCTTCTACTTGGCATCCGCTTTTTTGCGTACCCGTGTTGTTTTAGGTTTGCTTGCCGCCGCTTCACCCTCAACCGCTACCGCCTTTTTACGCGTCGTTTTGGGCTTTGTTGTTGACGCTTCTGCAGCATCACTTGATGCTTTGGCCGTTGTCTTTTTCGTTGTACTCGCCTTCTTGGGTGCGGCCGCTTTTTTAGCCTGTGCTTTCGCCGCTGTTTTACCACGCCCACGCATCGGTTTACTGGGCGCTTCTGCCAAACGACGTAAGCACTCTTCCAGCGTTAAGTCATGCGGGTTTTCTGTTTTGGCAATCTTGGCATTTACCTTATTCACCGTGTCAGCAATGTAAGGCCCCCATTGACCATTCAGAATTTGAATATCTGACCCTTCAAACTTTTTCACCACTTTGTTGGCTTCTTGTTCCAACTTGGCTTGCACCAAAGCACTGGCTTCTTCTAGGGTAATATCAAGCGGATCAAAGCCTTTCAGCGTCACATTCAACTTACCTGCCTGAATGTAAAGACCAAAAGGACCGCGCTTAACAACCAGCGGTGTGCCCGCTTCGATGGCAAAGAGCGTTCCATCGCTACTATAAGCCGATAAAATGTCAGTGGTAGCACCCAAATCTCGTGGCAGTTTGAATAAATCTAACGCATCTTCCAATTTGATGGTATCCATGCGCTGCGTGTTACGCAGACTGGCATAAACGGGCTTTTCACCTGTCTCTTCTTCATTACCACCCAACTGGGCAAAAGCACCAAAACGCCCCATGCGCACAGAGACAGGCTTGCCCGAAACAGGATCGACACCCAACTCGCGTGCTTGAGATACTTCGGCGCGCAAAATGTGCTCGGCTGCTTCAACTTGCGTATGAAAAGGTTGATAAAATTGAGCCACGGTTTCACGCCATTCCGCTTTACCTTCGGCAACGGTATCAAATCGATCTTCCATGCGAGCGGTAAATTGATAATCAATCACTTCTGGAAAATGAGCAATGAGAAAATCGGTGACAATACCGGCAATATCGGTTGGGAAGAGTTTGTTCTTTTCACTGCCAGTCAGCTCGGTTTGTTCCGTTTGACTGATCTGTCCTGCTTCGAGCGACAACAGCGTCAACTGACGGGGCGTGCCTTCACGGTCCTCTTTCACGACATAACCACGATCTTGTACTGTCGAAATGGTCGGCGCATAAGTTGACGGACGTCCAATACCCATTTCTTCCAAAGCTTTCACTAAGGCTGCCTCATGGAAACGTGCTGGTGGTCGGGTAAAGGTTTCTTTCGCCATCGCCGCTTGCAATTGTATCGTCTGACCCACTTGCATCGGCGGTAAACGCCCTTCGTCTTTGTCATCATCTTCACTGCGATCATCGTAGGCGCGAATAAAACCATCAAATAACAAGACTTCGCCCTTAGCGACCAGCGACTCATTCGGCAGCTCGCTAATGCTGATTTCAGCAGTGGTACGTTCAAACTTGGCCTCGGCCATTTGACTGGCGAGTGTGCGTTTCCAAATGAGCTGATAAAGTCGCTGCTCATTACGCTCACCATCGACCATATCTTTGGACAAGTCGGTAGGACGAATGGCCTCATGCGCCTCTTGTGCGCCAGCTGATTTGGTTTTGTATTTGCGAACTTGATGATAGTGTTCACCAAAACGGTCACGGATGACATTGCCAGCCTGTCCAAGCGCAATATCGGACAAGTTAACCGAGTCGGTTCGCATATAGGTAATCTTTCCCGACTCATACAAACGTTGCGCAATCGTCATGGTCTGCTTGACGGAAAAACCCAGCTTTTGTGCAGCTTCTTGCTGTAACGTCGAGGTGGTAAAAGGAGGACGTGGACTACGCGTCGCAGGCTTAGCTTCTAAACTACTGACAACAAAGGTGGAACGCGCCATAGCCTGCAGAAAGCTTTCTGCCGCTGTTTGATCAGCCAAATCTTTATTGCGCTTAGCGGCAAACGCCAAATTGTCAGCGAGCAAACTGGCGGTTAAGCGAAAACTGGCTTGCGCCTGAAAAGCTTGAATTTCGCGCTCGCGCTCGACAATCAGACGCACCGCCACCGACTGAACACGCCCCGCGGACAATCCGGTACGAACCTTTTTCCACAAAACAGGAGAAAGCTCAAACCCGACCAAACGATCAACGACACGACGCGCTTGCTGCGCATCGACTAAATGCACATCTAAGGTACGTGGATTCGTCACGGCTTGTTCAATAGCGGGTTTGGTAATTTCATGAAACACAATCCGCTTTGTCGAATCAACTGGCAAGTTCAATGCTTGCGCCAAATGCCACGCGATCGCCTCTCCTTCACGGTCCTCGTCCGTTGCCAGCCAAACGGTATCCGCCTCTTTCGCTAACTTTTTCAGCTCAGACACCACCGACTTTTTGTCGGCTGACACCTCATAAGCAGGCGTAAAACTTTGCAAATCAATGCCCATGCCTTTTTTAGGCAAGTCACGAATATGACCAAAGCTAGAACGTACCGTAAAGTCTTTGCCCAAGTATTTTTCAATCGTTTTGGCCTTGGCAGGTGACTCGACGATGACTAAATGTTTCATCAATAGCTCCTGAAACTCATTTGGATGGGGGTTCTGGGGGAAGGGCTAACCCTAAGTAGCATGTAACCACTTAATTTAATACCCTTCCTCCAGACATAAAAAATTAAGACACTAAAAACTGAGCAGAGCGAAATTTTTGTGTGTTTTTCATTTATTAACGCTCTCCTTCAGCGAATACGGGCAATTTTATTGCCTCCATAGTTTTCCACGCTATCAGAGATTTCAAGTTCCATCAAGAGGGAAGCGAATTCTGATGCTGATAATTGACAATTCATTAACAATTCATCCGCGCTAATCGGATCATAGGGAATCTGTTTTAAAAGTGCTAGCGCGGTCGGTGATAAGTGAGCCAATTCCTTATCTAATATTGCCGCTGGTTGGACAAAGCGACGTAATTGTGGCGCCAACTCGGTCAAGATATCCTGCACCGTTTCCGTTAACTTAGCCTGTCCTTTTTTAATCAGCGCATGGCAGCCCTTGGCCAAGGGATTATGAATCGACCCCGGAATAGCAAAGACCTCTCGACCTTGCTCTAGTGCCAAACCTGCTGTAATTAACGACCCTGAAGCCTCAGCAGCTTCGACCACTAATACGCCCAGCGACAAACCTGAAATAATGCGGTTTCGCTGCGGAAAATGCCAATGTTCAGCACGCGCACCGAGTGGAAACTCACTTAACATCAATCCACAAGCAACAATCGATTCGGCCAGTGATTTATTGCGAGCTGGGTAGACTAAATCTACACCGGTACCCACTACGGCAACCGTTTGTCCCTGATGTGCGACCAAAGCGCCCATATGTGCAGCCGCATCAATGCCACCAGCCAGCCCACTGGTGACACACAGCCCCGACTCAGCCAAACCCTGCGCAAACTCATGCGCAATTTTTTGTCCGCCAGTGGTAGCGTTTCGACTACCAACCATGGCTATTTGCGGCGCAGACAGCAAAGTGACATCACCACGCGCCCACAACACGGGTGGCAAATCGTCAATTTGTTGCAGTTGCCGAGGATAATTCACATCATCCCACCATAACAGACGATGTTGCTCGGGGGAACGTGCAAGCCATTCAAGCTGTTGGTCGGCTTGTTGCCAATTCGCTTGCCAGTCACTGGCCAAGCCCCAATGACGCTGTTCAGAAGCACTAGCCGTTACCAGCGATTGTGCACTTCCTGCCAACGACATCAGTTCTAAGAAGGCTTTTCGTCCAATTCCTTTGCTTAAATAGACCGCTAATCGTGCCCGATTTTCCTGTTCACTTATCATTTGCTAAAGCTCTTGCAAAATACCACGGGTATGGGGGTCTGGGGGAAGGGGTTATTACAGGTAGCATGTAACACTTGATTTAAGCCCCTTCCACCAGAAAAAAATAAAATCGGAACGCTAAAAAATGTGCGAAGCGGAGTTTTTAGTCGTTCTTGCTGGTCTATCTCCCCTGTTCTGACTGCATTTATGACATATAATATGATAAAAAATGTTTGCGAAAAGGAAAATTTTCCATGTTGCTGGACATCGTCCTCCATCCTGATGAACGCTTACGCGTTCACTGTACGCCCGTTACCGAAATGAACGACAAGCTAGATCAACTGCTCAGTCATATGTTCGACACCATGTATGACGCTGATGGCGTTGGCTTAGCCTCCACGCAAGTCGGTGAAAATCAGCGCTTTTGTGTTGTTGATGTTTCTGAAGATCGTAGCAAACCCCTAGTGCTCATCAACCCCGAAATTGTTGACCACAAGAACACCATTACGTGGAAAGAAGGTTGCTTATCAATTCCAGAAGTGTCTGCTGAAATTATCCGACCGAAAAATATTTTGGTGCGTGCATTGGATCGCGATTTCAAACCCATTGAGTTTGAAGCGGACGATTTGCTATCAGTGTGTATTCAACATGAAATCGACCATTTAGACGGCAAATTGTTCATTGACCATTTATCACCGCTGAAACGTCGTCGTCTGATGGAAAAATACGCCAAACAACAAAAGGCTCAAACCCCATGAGTTTACGTGTTATTTTTGCTGGCACACCTGAGTTTGCAACCTATCCATTGCAAGCACTGATTCAAAGTGAGCATCAAGTGGTTGCTGCGTTTACGCAACCCGATCGCCCTGCAGGTCGCGGTAACAAGCTCACGCCTCCGCCAGTCAAAGTCTTGGCCGAACAAAATGGCATTCCGGTGCATCAGCCACTGTCATTAAAGACACCCGAAGCTCAAGAACTGATTGCGCAATATAAGGCCGATGTCATGGTGGTGGTGGCTTACGGTCTGTTATTGCCACAAGCCGTTTTAGACATGCCACGCTATGGTTGTTTGAATATTCATGGCTCGTTATTGCCACGTTGGCGGGGTGCTGCGCCCATTGCGCGCGCTATTGAAGCTGGCGATAAACAGACGGGTATCGACATCATGAAAATGGATGCTGGCTTGGATACAGGCGATATTTTAGCGCGTGCTGTGCTCCCTATTTTACCGTCAGACACACAACAACAGGTACATGATAGCCTCGCTCCGATGGGCGCTCAACTGCTCATGACCGTGCTGAGTGACTTACCTCATTTTTTAGCGCAAGCAAAAGCACAACCCTCCGAAGGGATTTGCTATGCCCACAAGCTGAGTAAAATAGAGGGCAAAATTGATTGGACGCAAAGCGCAACGCAAATTGTGCGCAAAATTCGTGCTTTTGCGCCTTGGCCAGGCAGTTTTTGTCATTGGGGCGAACAGGTGCTTAAAGTTGGCATGGCAGAAGTGGTGAATGAGCAGAGCCATCAAGCCCCGGGCAGCGTACTTGGGCTAACAGAGCAAGGCTTACTAGTAAATACGGCTGATGGCATTGTTGCCTTACAACAACTACAACGCACTGGTGGAAAAATGCTGCCGGTTCATGAGTTCAGCAAAGGCTGCGACCTGAGCGGACAACAACTCAGCTAATGAAAAACCATCCAACCCCACGTCGCCTCGCATTCGATATGCTGATGGCTGTCATTGTCGATAACGAGTCGCTATCCGCTGTATCGCCACGCTTACTGCCACGTTTGAGCGAAGGGCGCGATAGAGCTTTTGCCTATCGCTTGACGCTGGATACTCTGCGCCAACTCAATCGGTTAGCCTGGATGCGTGACCAATTATTGGAACGCCCTTTTAAAGGCAAAGACATGGATATCGCTGTATTGCTGCTGTTAGGCATTGCGCAGCTTTGTGATTCGTCTTTAGCGGTACACGCCAGTTTGCACGAAACCGTTGAATTGGCACGCGGCTTTAAGAAAAAGCCTTGGGCTGTGGGACTCATCAATGGTGTACTACGCAATTTTCAACGTCAACAAAGCGAGTTAATACAAAAAGCAAGCCAACAAGTTGACTTAGCAACAGCACATCCCACTTGGTTTATTCAACAACTGCAACAGGCTTACCCAGAACACTGGCAAAGGGTTTGCCACGCCAATAACGAACCGGCAGCGCTCTGTCTTCGCCTGAAACCGCATTGTGATGTTGAAGCCTATCTCCAACAACTCCCTGAATCACTGGAAGCGCAAGCACACCCGAACTTATCTCATGCCGTGTTACTGGATAGCACCGACGTAACACAATTACCCGGCTTTACTGAGGGTTGGTTTAGCGTGCAAGATGCTAGCGCACAATGGGCGGGACATCTGCTGCAACCCAAAGCGCACGAGCGCATTTTAGATGCCTGTGCGGCTCCAGGTGGTAAAACAACGCATATTCTGGAGTTAAGCGACAATCAGTGCGATCTAACTGCCTTGGATATTGAAGCCAGTCGGCTAGAACGTATCGAAGAAAACCTGACACGCTTAGCACTGACCGCCAAGCTACAGGTTGCTGATGCAGCAGATACCGCTTCTTGGTGGAATGGACAGCTTTTTGATGCGATTTTATTAGATGCGCCCTGTTCTGCAACGGGTATTATTCGACGCCATCCCGACATTAAATGGCATCGTAAACCAGCGGATATTAAGGTGCTTAATGAAACTCAAGCGCACTTACTCGACCAACTCTGGTCGCTCGTTAAACCCGCTGGTAGACTGCTCTATGCTACTTGTTCTGTTTTACCCAGTGAAAACACGGAACAAATTCAAGCTTTCCTAGCTCGCACTCCCGATGCGCAGCTCATACCAACCCCAATCACAGGTGCACTAGACACCGGATTTGGTCAGCAACTGCTGCCCAGTCACAGTCGCGGCGGCGATGGTTTCTTCTATGCGTTATTAGTCAAACAGGAAATGATTTGATGCGTTACTGGCTGCTGTTATCCATACTGCTCACGACTTTCAGTCAAGCACTTTGGGCTGACGTGACGCGTGCTACGCCCTTGTTGCCCAGTATTCAAGGACAACAGCTGGTGGTGGATGGCCAGGTCACACTCGGCATGACACCAACAATGGAGAAAGCACTGTTGCATGGCATTGCTGTTGAGTATAGTATTCAAGTTACCTTAATTGATCCTGAACAGTGGTTTTGGCAAAACACCCTAGCCAGCAAAAAAATGCGCGTGCGCCTTTCTTATGATCCACTAAAACAGACCTATCTGTTAAGCAATCTGACCTTATCCCGACTCAATACGGATCGAGACTTATCGCGAGCCCTCACCACACTGGGTTCGATTCAGAGCTTTCCCTTAATCGCTATCGAAAAGCTTCAAGCAAATAAAGCCTATGCGCTGCAGTTAGAAGTGCGTCTCGAAAGAGAAAGCTTGCCCAACGCATTGCGTCTTTCCAGCCTACTTGACAGTGAATGGCGGGTAAACTTAAGCGGACATCAACAACCTTGGACATATCAACCATGAAACGGCTGAGGGATAAATTTAAGCCCTACCGATTTGTGCTACTCATTGCAGTGCTCTTGGTTTTTTCATTGATTCTGCTCAGTCAAAGCCTACAGACAGCTCAAGATTTTACCAACACCTACGGCGCTTTGTTACTGATTAACCTACTGGGTGCCATCATTCTATTGGCTTGGTTGGCGTTCAATCTCTGGCAACTGAAACAAGATATTGTTCGACAAACACCTGGCTCCAAACTACAAATTCGTCTGGTTGGTGTGCTTGCCTTACTGATTGGCATACCCATGCTGGTTGCCTTTTTCTTTGCCCGTCATGTGATTCATCAGAGTGTTGAAAACTGGTTTGATACCCAAACAGAAGAAGTGCTACAAGACGCACTGACGCTGAGTCGTAGCCTACTCGACCTCAAAACACGCGATAGTCTCAATCGTTTGGAAGGACTGATTCAACTCAATAAAGAAGGACTAATTAGTCAACCGACCTTTACCCTGACAGCGGTGGCAGAAATGTTGGGAGATCGTAATACGGACATCACCCTCTTTTCCAGCGCAGGACAAGTCATTGCTACTGCCAGTATTGACACCATTAATACCAATAATCTGCTTCCCCAGCCCTTACCAGAAAATATTCTACAACAAGTGCGACAAGGCACACCTTATGCCGCCTTGGACGCTGACCCACTTTCAGACGGCACTGTCAGTAGCTTTATTCGTATCGTCTTGCCGGTACGCGACCCCAACCAACGCATTCCCTCGTTATTGCAGGCGCAATTCCATTTACCCGACGAACTGCGCCAGCAAACTGATCGCGTCAGCAAAGCCAACGCCCAGTATCAAACGCTCGCTTTTTTACGCGAACCACTCAAGACCTCCGTTACGATTAACTTGGCCTTGGTGGTACTGCTGACGCTGCTCGGCGCGGTATTAGCGGGCATTCAAGCGACGCGCAACTTTATTCGCCCTGTCAGCGAATTGACCCAAGGCGCACGTAACATTGCCAAAGGCGATTACAGCCAGCGTTTAGAAACCGACCGTCATGATGAACTGGGTGACTTGATGCACACCTTTAACGACATGGCAGAACAAATTCAAAAATCACGCGATGAATTAAGACGTAGCCAACTGACCGCTGAAGGTCAAAAACGCTATTTACAAATTCTGCTGAATCAAATTACTGCTGGTGTACTGACCTGTGATCCCAAACTACGATTGCGTACTGCGAATAATGCCGCATCTCGTTTGCTTGGCACATCACTCGACAGTCACATAGGATTATCTCTGAACGAACTGCTTGAAAAGCACAGTCCACTCTCGCCGTTTTTAGAAGCCATCGAAAGTGCCGCACAAGAGCTTGCTCCACAAAGTGAAAAAGCATGGGAAAACCAAATATCCATCGATGCTGCTGACAGTCGTCATATTTTGATGCTACGCATCAATCGATTGCCAGATTTACTGCATACATCGGGCGGCTTACTGGTTGTGTTTGACGATATTACCGCTATTGTACAATCACAGCGTTACGCTGCATGGCAAGATATCGCCCGCAGACTCGCTCATGAAATCAAAAACCCCCTAACGCCTATTCAATTGGCAGCGGATCGCATGCGTTACCGATTACTGGATCATCTTAACGAAGAGGATGCACGCATTCTCGACCGAGCCACCCATACCATTATTCAACAGGTCGATTCCATGAAGCGCTTGGTACAGGACTTTTCGGACTTCGCTAAAAGCCCGAAAGTAGTGATGCAACAAATCGACCTCAACAACTTCATTCAAGATATGGCGATTATGTATCCGCTCACCGATAAACAACGTATGCGTATTCAGCTACAACTCGACCATCAGTGCCCTCACATCATCGCCGATTTGGGACGCCTGCGACAAATGTTTCATAACCTCATCAAAAATGCGATTGAGGCCAGTGAAAAAGAAGAAAAGCCTAGCCTGATCATCAGTACGCAATGTGATAAGGAATATCTAAACTTGACCTTTAGCGACAATGGTCCTGGTATTCCCGAAGACTTACGGCTGTGGATTTTTGAACCCTACTCGACGAACAAACCCAAGGGAACAGGGCTAGGAATGGCTATTGTCAAACGCATCCTAGATGAGCATCAGGCTAGCATCAGCATTGGCAGTAATGACCCACAAGGTGCTAGAATTAACGTTTCGTTTCCCCTCAACCCAAAAGGTTAGTCATGAGCAAGGCACATATTCTCGTTATCGACGATGAACCCGATATCACCACTCTCATCCAAGACATTCTGGAAGACGAGGGTTATCAGGTGGATGTCGCCAATACCGGCAATCAAGGGCGTGACTTAGCACAACGGAGTCACTATGATCTACTCTTACTCGATGTTTGGCTACCTGACATTGACGGCATTAGCCTACTCAAAGAGTTTTTAGTACTACCTAACGCCCCTTCCATGGTCATGATGTCAGGCCATGCCACCATTGAAACAGCGGTAGAAGCCACCAAATTGGGCGCTGTTGACTTTTTAGAAAAACCGCTTTCCTTAGCAAGGTTACTGGCAACCGTTGAGCACGCTTTGGCCGAGAGGGATTTAGCCAGCACCCTCACTCATAGCGATGTGCCTAGCCAAGAAGGGCCTATTGGTCGTTCCGCTGCCATTAAGCAATTACGCGAACAAATCAAAAAATTGGCCCCATTAGATGCCCCCGTTTTGATTGAAGGTGAAGCAGGGAGCGGCAAAAAACTCGCTGCTTATGCACTCCACCGCACCAGCCCAGAGCGAGGCAAACCCTTTGCAATGGTGACGGCGGCGCAACTCAACGACCCCATTACCTTTAGTGAATGGGTGGGCGCAGACACCGATGGCAAATTAGCGCAAGCCAAAGGCGGCACCATTGTCATCGAAGACGTGGACACGCTCACACCCCAAACACAACAATGGCTCGATCGTTGGTTGAGCACCGGTATGATGACACGCTTAGATGGACAACAAGTCCCCTTACCTGCACGGATTATTGCGCTTACCTTATCGCCATTAGTGCCTTTGGTTTCACAACATCGCTTTAAGGATGAACTTTATTATCGCTTGTCGGTATTGAGTTTGAGCATGCCACCCTTGCGAGATCGCAAGGAGGACATTCCTGAGTTGCTAGATTATTACATTGACCATTTTGTCCGTCAGCACAACCTAAAATATCGACGCTTTGGTATTGCAGCACAAAACATTCTGCGTCAACACACTTGGCCAGGCAATGTACGCGAGTTAAAAAATCTGGTGCATCGTTTACTGCTGTTGGGTGGTGATGAAACGATTGGTGAACAAGAAATTCAACAAGCGCTAACCGCTCAGCAAAGTTCAGAAGATAAAAGCCACCCCTGCCCGCTCAATTTGAGCCTACCACTTAAAGAAGCTCGTGAAGCCTTTGAGCGTCGTTACTTAACAGAACTCTTGGTCAATACACAAGGATCCGTTTCAGAAACGGCTCGTTTGGCAGGGCTTGAACGTACCCATTTATATCGTAAATTAAAAAGCCTCAATATTGACCTGCATACAGGGAGCCATAACGCATGAATATCATCATTCTGGGTGCTGGACAAGTTGGCTCTGCCCTAGCGCAATTTCTAGCAAAAGAAAATAACAACATCACCATCGTTGATACTGACACCCAGCGCTTGCAGAAATTGCAAGACCATATTGATGTTCGCACGGTTGTTGGACATGCCGCTTATCCTTCCATATTGGAGCAAGCTGGTGCCGAAGATGCGGATATGCTCATTGCCGTCACGCCAAGTGACGAAGTCAACCTACTGGCCTGCCAAATTGCCAAAATTTTATTTAAGATTCCCGATAAAATTGCCCGCATTCGTCGCAGTGAATACATCACCCATCCCGAACTTTTTGATGTCGATTTTTCAGCCGATGCCATGGCGATTAACACCATTATTAGCCCAGAGGTATTGGTTACACGCTATATTGAGCAGCTCATTCGCTACCCTGGCTCGTTACAGGTACTCGACTTTGCTGACGGCAAATTACGACTGGTCGGCTTACGCGTGCGCTCAACAGGTCCAATGCTTGGACAAACCATTCGTGATGTCACCGCCAAGCTATCTCAACAACAGGAAATTCGTATTGTTGCCATTTACCGTAACAATGCTGCCATTGCTCCCGATGGCGACACCATGTTTATTGAAGGCGACGAAGTCTTTTTCCTAGCACAAGCGGATGCCATCATCGGCATTATGCGCAAGCTACAACGTCAGGACTTACCTTACCGTAAAATCTTTATTGCAGGTGGCGGCAATGTTGGACTACGTTTAGCAAAATCACTCGAAAAAGATTTTCAAGTCAAACTGTTAGAACACAACTTAGGTCGCTGTCGTGAAATCGCTGAAGAGCTAAGTGACGCCGTAGTGCTCCACGGTGATGCGATGGATCGAGATTTACTGTTAGAAGAAAACATTGATCATACCGACCTGTTCATTGGTGTGACCAATCATGACGAAGCCAATATTCTTTCTTCCATGTTCGCTAAACAACTCGGCGCTCGTAAAATCATGACACTGGTCAATAACAGTGACTATGTGAACATGATTCAAGATGACAAGATTGATATTGCCATTTCTGCCGATCAAATTACAGTCTCTAGCTTACTCGCCAAGGTGCGCCAAGGTAGCACTGCGGTAGTACACACACTACGTCGTGGCGCTGCTGAAGCCATTGAAGTCGTTATTCATGGCAGTGAAAACACGTCCAACGTGGTCGGCAAAGCGGTAGAGCAAATTCAGTGGCCGCCAGCAACGCTCGTTGGAGCGATTGTACGCGAAGAACAAGTACTCATGGCACACCATGATACCATCATCGAATCGGGTGATCATGTGGTGCTGTTTGTCGCTGACAGTGAACAAGTGCTCGCTATCGAAAAATTGGTCACTCCCAAAAAATTAACTTAACGTCAAATAGACTCAGTAAAGGCTCTTCCTAACGATGGACTTAAAAGTTATTCAGCGCATTTTGGGCTTTTTGCTCATGGTGTTTAGTGTCACACTCTTACCGCCCATTATGGTTGACTTGATTTATCAAGAAGGTCGTTGGACCAACTTTTTCTTTCCATTGCTGCTCAATTTAAGTGTTGGCTTTTTACTCTGGTACCCCGCTCGCCATAATCGCAGTGAAATGCGTATTCGTGATGGCTTTTTCATCTCTGCCATGTTTTGGGTCGTACTTTCCTTAGTGGCGAGCACTCCCTTTCAACTCACGCCTGAACTACAACTTTCCTTTACTGATGCTGTTTTTGAGGCCACCAGTGGACTGACCTCAACAGGCGCTTCTGTCATCACAGGCTTAGACCAGCTACCACATGCCATTTTATATTATCGTCAACAACTTAACTGGTTGGGTGGGTTGGGTATTGTCGTATTAGCGGTAGCCATCCTGCCCATGTTAGGGGTTGGTGGTATGCAACTTTATAAAACGGAAATGTCAGGACCATCTAAAAACGACAAAATGGCACCCCGTATTGCCGAGACGGCGCGCGGATTATGGATCGTTTATGTTTCGTTAACCCTGGCGTGTATCAGTGCTTTTTGGCTGGGTGGTATGAGCCTATTTGATGCCATTGGTTACGCTTTTTCAGTGATGTCACTTGGCGGATTTGCGCCGCATGATGCCAGTATGGGCTACTACGACACCCCTTATTTACTTTTTGTCGGTGGCTTATTCATTCTGATCAGTGGCATTAATTTTACCCTACACTTTACTGCATGGCGCAGCATGGGCGTTGCTCACTATTGGCGCAATCCCGAAGTACGCATGTACTTACTCATCGTCTCTATCGCCACAGTGATCATGACAGCAACCCTCTGGCATCATCAAGTTTATGATTCATTAGAATTATCGTTTTTACACGGTTTTTTCAACATGATTAGTGTGATGACGACGACCGGACTCACCACCTCCGATTTATCCTTGTGGCCGACCTTCATTCCCGTACTGCTCATTATGCTCAGCTTCATTGGCGGCTCTGCTGGCTCGACCGCAGGCGGTATCAAAGTGGTACGTATTTTATTGTTATGGAAACAAGGCATGCGCGAACTTTACCGCTTGGTTCATCCTAATTCAGTTGTACCTATCAAGCTCGGCACACAAACTGTTTCCGACAGCGTTATCAGTGCAGTATGGGCCTTTTTTGCCCTTTATATCTTCACGGCTGCATTTATTACCTTATTGTTCATGGCAACGGGACTCGACTTTTTTAGTGCTTTTGCGACCACAGCCGGCACCCTAAACAATATGGGAGTTGGACTAGGTGGGAGTGTCAGCGGTGGATTCGCCGCCTTATCCGACACGGCAACTTGGATAGGCACCTTTGCCATGCTGCTCGGACGCTTGGAGTTGTTTACGCTGCTGGTTTTATTTACACGCGCTTTTTGGCGTGGCTAAGAAGACTCTGAATCATGGCTTCTACTCCGTAGCGCTAAAGCGTCGTTGCCTATTCAGACTTCCTATTTTCATTTTTTAGCTATTCCCTAACGCATCCTAGCCAGTAGCATTAAACTGACCAATAAAATCGTCGTTGGCAACAAGAAGGCACTGATCACCGCCGGCAAATGTGCCAAAGCCACCATGTCACCAACGACACGATTCAGTAAAAAGAATACCAATCCAATGACAATGCCCAATAACACGCGTCCACCCATACTGGCGCTACGACCCGCGCTAAGCAATAAGGTAAGCGCCAACGCCAGCATGGCCAACAATGAAATAGGATGAGCAAGCTTACGCCACAAAGCCAGCTCTAGCGTCTGTGTCTGTAATCCGCTGGCCTTCATACTGTCGATTTGTGAACGCAGCTCAATCCAAGACCAATTTTTCTTATCCTGTGCCATTAGAGACAATGCCATCGGTTCAAAAGGCAAAGTCACCGCTAGGCTTGCCTGTTGCGTTTGTTGCCAAGTTAAACCTGTAAACGGAAAATCGCCACCAATGGCTTCTGTTGCGACCTGTTGCTGACGTACTTCGCGCAAAATCCATTGACGACTTGTGGCGTCAAAATCAGCCTGTTGCGCTTGAATCACATGATAACGATCTTGAGCGCTATCCAACTCGTAAATAATGACACCTGCCAGTTGGTCTTGCTTCACCACGGTTTGTGCTGTGATGTAACGCCGCTGATCTTTCGTCCAAAAGCCCGTTTCACCCGCTAAGGATAAATGCTGCGCCCCATTCACCAAACGCAATTGCAGCGCTGTTTTTTCTGCCCAAGGCGCTAAACTTTCACCCACCAAAAGCATCATCAACCAAATCAGCAACAATCCCTTAGCCAAGGCGAGCAAAATACGAGAAGGCGACCAACCACTAGCACGGATAATGGTTAGCTCACTTTGCGCAGCTAACTGCCCTATGCCCGCTAACACACCAATCAGCAACGCCATGGGGAAGACTTCATAGGCATAAGCGGGCATTTTTAGCAACGCAAACAACAAGGCTTTAGAGAGTGGATAATTTTCTGACAAACGCCCCAGTTGGGACAATAACTCTGAAAAACCCAGCAAAGCGGTGAGCAATAACATAGCAGCGAACACTGGCCAAACAACGGACTGCGCTAAATAACGTTCTATTTTACCGAATAACATTAGGTGACCTCTAAAACCCCTAACGGGAAGGGGGGCTGGGGGAAGGGCTTGATGATAGAGGCATTTAACCACTTGATTTAACACCCTTCCACCAGAAATTTAATGAACTTGGGAACTCTATAAACCCACGAAGTGGAGTTTATAGAGATGCCCATAAGGCTATTTTCCTATCAACCGACGCTTGAGCAACCACCACCAATGCACAATGGGCATCACTACTAATAATGGGAAAACGAGCATCATCAGCATCCCTGGAAACACCGGCAGACCACCGCTCTGAATTTGTGAACGCAAGGCAATGGCTACCTGCATAAAGAGCAAATAAAAACCCAGCCCCAAAGCCATGCGTGAGTAACGCCCTTTACGCGGCCCCACTCTCGCTAAACGCCAACCCACAAAAGCCAGCACTAATACACTCGCCATAACAAAAAAACGCCACTGCAAATGCGCCATGGCACGGGGTTCATCGCGCTTTTGCCATAGCGTTAGCGTGTCCATGGCTTCAATATCTAACGCCGACAAGGTTACTTGCCAATCTGGCAACCAAACCGTCATACGCTCAAAACGTTGACTCATCAACTCTTCTGGACCCAGCAAACCACTCATCACCTGACCATTAAGCAAAATGAGCTGTGTTCGCCCCTGTTGTTGCTCAAAATAACCGCGTGGCGCCAACAATAATTGATCGAGCTTTTCTGGGGTGCGCAATTGAATGAAAATATCCGTTAATTCGCCTTTAGCACTCACTGTTTCCGCATAAAACACCCCTTGCGATGAGGGCAAGGGCGTAAAACGCCCACCAACCAGTGATTTAATATGCGTTCGCAACTGACCTTCTGCCAAAATATTCCGTTCCTGTTGCATCGACCAAGCCGCGCCAAACAAGGAAAAGAAGCCTGCCATTAAGGCGGCAATTAACGCCAGCAGCATGACCAAACGAACAAAATAGCGTGGCGCTATGCCACTGGCGGCCAAAACTTCCATTTCTCGATCATGATACAGACGACCAAAAGTGAGCATCACCGCTAAGAGCACCGATAACGGTAATAAAATTTCCATCGCCATCGGGATTTTCAACAACACCAATTGCAACACCAAGTCGGGACTCAATCGACCTTCCAAAGCTTCAGTCAGCAAACGAGCAACTTCTCCGCCCATGATGACCAATAGCAATACTCCCAACACCGCCACGAAGGATAGGGTCATTTCTCGACTGATATAAGCGGTTAGTAAACGCATGGGTGGATAACTTTACTCATTAATGATTAGTGCCAGTGCTTGTGCATTAGACACAAATTGAGTATTGTAAGTTAATATGTGCAAAATACAAAAGGGATGGGGGTGTGGGGGAAGGGCTAGGCCATAACAGCCTGAAACCGATTAATTTATGCCCTTCCAACCACTCAAAGAACTAAAATAGGAAGTCTGAATAAAAAGCAGAGCGCATTATTCAGACTCTCCTAAGTAAAAACAGTCAAGGACACTAATGAAATGAATAAACTGAGCATCGAATTAAGTCAAAATGCCACCGCACAACAATTACTGGTTATGGCAGTGAGTGGCGGTAATGAACAAAGCACCGAATTTAAACAACAAGATAAGTTGCGCAAAGGCCAACTGAGCCAAGCCATTAGCGACGGTATTATCAGTGGCAAAAAAGGCAACACCCAGTTCGTTGCCCGCGTTAATGCCAAAGAGCCTAATTTACTTTTGGTTGGAGTGGGTGACAAACCCCTAACGCTTCGTTACTACCGTGAAGTGCTCGAATCGGCTGCTCAAGCCGTCAGCTCAAGCAAGCATACCGACGTTCATTGCATCCTGCCAAAAGCTGAGTTAATCGACATTGACGCTCAACAAGCCTTAACGCATGCCAGCCTCATTTTCCAGAATAGTCAGTATCGCTATAACGATGAAAGTCGTGGCAAAGCAGCCAAAGAACCTGCACCTGTTTTGTCTCGTTTAACTTTCCCCGTTGCTGGCTTATCTGAAACCGAAGCACAAACTGCTATTGCACAAGGTCAACTGACCGCTCTAGGTATGGCAACAACACGCACCTTAGGTAATTTACCACCCAATCTGCTCAATCCCGAAGCTTTGGCAGACCATGCTAAAGCCATGGCCAAAACACACGGACTCAAATGCACCATTCTAAAACGTGCCGACATGGAAAAATTGGGTATGGGTAGCTTACTTGCCGTGGCACAAGGTTCAACGACAGCGCCACGCATGATCGCCCTTGAATACAAAGGCGGCAAAGGTGCGCCGATTGCCTTGGTTGGTAAAGGGGTAACCTTCGATACCGGTGGTATCAGCTTGAAACCAGGCGCAGGCATGGATGAAATGAAATTCGATATGTGTGGTGCCGCTACCGTGGTGGGCGTTATGCAAGCCTTAGCCGAATTAAAACTACCCATTAACGTAGTGGGCGTAATTCCCGCCGTTGAAAACATGCCCGCAGGCAACGCCGCTCGCCCCGGTGATGTGGTGACCAGCATGAGCGGTCAAACCATTGAAATTCTCAATACAGATGCCGAAGGTCGCCTCATTCTCTGTGACGCCCTAACCTGGACACAACGCGAATTCAAACCCAAGCAGATTATTGATATGGCCACCTTAACGGGCGCTTGTATTATCGCGCTTGGCAATCACACCAGCGGCCTGATGGGCAATAATGACACACTCGCTAGTGAACTACTGGTAGCGAGTGAACAGACCTATGATCGCGCATGGCGCTTACCCTTATTTGATGAATACGATGAACAGCTGAAATCGAATTTTGCCGACATGGGTAACATTGGTGGTCGTGAGGCAGGCACCATCACTGCTGCCTGTTTCTTGAAACGCTTTATTGAAAATGACACCCCTTGGGCACATTTGGATATCGCTGGCACGGCTTGGGTATCGGGCGCGAAAAAAGGCGCGAGTGGTCGCCCCGTTCCCCTACTGGTGCAATACCTGATTAATCAAGCTCAAGCACCGGCATGAGCGAAGTCTGGTTTTACCTGCTGGCCGATGCGACGCAAGCAACGCGCCAGCAATTCATCTGTCGCTTTAGTGAAATGGCCATCAAACGTCAACGCCAAGCGATTATTTATTGTGATTCGGATGCGCAAGCCGAAACCCTAGATGACCACCTCTGGACACAGACATCACCGGCCAGCTTTGTCGCCCATAGCATCAACTTTGCTTGCCCAGCCCCGATTCAACTGGTTACAGCGCAGCTTCCGCCCCAAGGGGATATTTTGCTCAACCTAACCGATGAATTACTCACCGTTACCGGTTATCAACGCATTGTTGAAATCATCAACCCCGATAGTCGTGACGCCAGTCGCAGCCGCTGGCGACATTACCAACAACAGGGTTTAACACCCGAACTGAAACCCATCGCTTGACGACTCAGCTAAACGCTGAGTATCAGCAAGCTTAACGCTTTGAGCTGCACATCACTGAGCAAGCCTTCGTGTTATAATTGTCAGCATTTGATTACTGAATACGACGCCGCTTTCATGGATAAAACATACGACCCCTCTAGCATCGAAGGCAAATGGTACGCCATTTGGGAAAATAACGGACATTTCAAACCCGCTGCACAAGGCAACGACAGCTATTGTGTCATGTTGCCGCCGCCTAACGTCACGGGTAGCCTGCACATGGGGCACGCCTTTCAAGACACCATCATGGACGCGCTCATTCGCTACCATCGTATGTCGGGCAAACGCACACTCTGGCAGCCGGGTACCGATCATGCCGGTATTGCCACGCAAATGGTGGTGGAACGTCGCTTGGCCGCACAAGGGGTCAGCCGTCACGATCTGGGGCGTGATGAGTTCTTAACCAAAGTCTGGGAATGGAAAGCGGAATCGGGCGGCACCATTACACGTCAAATGCGTCGTTTGGGTGCCAGCTGTGATTGGTCTCGTGAACGCTTCACCATGGATGATGGACTGAACGATGCGGTCAAAGAAGTTTTCGTTCGTCTGTTCGATGATGGTCTGATTTATCGTGGCAAGCGCTTGGTCAACTGGGATCCCGTGTTGCAAACTGCCGTTTCCGATCTCGAAGTAATCAGCGAAGAAGAACAAGGCAGTATGTGGCATTTCCGCTATCCGTTAACAGATGGCTCTGGTTCACTGGTGGTAGCGACAACCCGTCCCGAAACCATGCTCGGTGATACGGCGGTTGCGGTCAGCCCTGAAGATGAACGCTACGCCAGCTTCATTGGCAAAACCATTACCCTGCCCTTAGTCGGTCGTGAGATCCCCATTATTGCCGATAGCTACGTTGACCCAGCGTTTGGAACGGGTTGCGTTAAAATCACCCCAGCGCACGACTTTAACGACTATGCCATTGGTCAACGTCATGCGTTACCGATGATGACCATCCTAACGCCGACCGCGCATATTAACGACAATGCCCCTGAAGCCTATCGTGGCTTAGATCGTTTTGAAGCACGTAAGCGCGTCGTTGCCGATTTAGATGCCTTAGGATTATTGGTGGAAATCAAACCTCATACGTTAATGGTTCCCCGTGGTGATCGCACCCAATCGGTCATCGAACCCATGCTAACCGATCAATGGTTTGTCGATTTAACCCGCGACACCCAAGCCGATGGTCGTATGGGTGGCAAGCAAGCCATTACCGACCCAGCTCTCGCTTGCGTTGCTGATGGTCGTGTTAAGTTTGTACCCGACAACTGGTCGAACACCTATAATCAATGGCTCAATAACATTCAAGATTGGTGTATTAGCCGTCAAATCTGGTGGGGACACCGTATTCCCGCTTGGTACGATGAAAATGGCAGTGTTTATGTGGCCCGCTCGGAAGCCGAAGCTCGCAGTAAATACAATTTACCCGCGCATTTGGCGTTACACCAAGATACCGACGTGCTCGATACTTGGTTCTCGTCGGCACTCTGGCCGTTTAGCACCCTCGGTTGGCCAAACAACACAGCAGAATTAAAAGACTTCTACCCAACCAGTACGCTGGTAACGGGTTTTGACATTATCTTCTTCTGGGTCGCACGTATGGTCATGTTTGGCTTGTACTTCGCTAAAGATGTGCCTTTCAAAACCGTTTATGTACACGGACTGGTGCGCGATGCCGAAGGACAAAAAATGTCCAAGTCGAAAGGTAATGTACTCGACCCGATTGATCTAATCGATGGCATTACGCTAGAAAACTTGGTGGCTAAACGCACTACGGGCCTCATGCAACCAGAAATTGCGAAAAAAATCGAAGCTAAAACGCGCAAAGAATTTGAAGGGGGTATTCCTGCTTACGGCACCGATGCCCTGCGCTTTACCTTCGCGTCCCTTGCCAGCAATGGACGCGACATTCGTTTCGATCAAAAACGCTGTGAAGGTTACCGCAATTTCTGTAATAAGTTGTGGAATGCTACCCGTTATGTGCTGATGAACACCGAAGGGCAAGATACCGGCTTAGATGCTACTTTGCCCTGCGATTACAGCCAAGCGGATAAGTGGGTTATCTCTCGTTTACAACAAACTGAAAGTGAAGTCATTCGCCATTTTGAACAGTATCGTTTAGACTTACTCTCGCAAGAAGTCTATGATTTCTTCTGGTCGGACTACTGTGACTGGTATTTGGAACTGACCAAACCGGTACTCAATAACCCTGACAGTAGCGATGCACAAAAACGTGCTGCCCGTAAAACACTGGTAAGGGTATTAGAAGCGACACTGCGTCTATTGCATCCGATCATGCCCTTTATTACTGAAGAAATTTGGCAAAAAGTCGCACCTTTAGCGGGCAAGTCTGGCGACACCATCAGCACGCAGGCTTATCCACAGCCGCGCGCTGAGGGCATTTGCCGAATTGCGTTAGGTAATATTGCTTGGTTACAAGAAGCGATTTTAGCGGTGCGTCGCCTACGTGCCGATTTAAGCGTTGCTCCCAGCAAACCCATTAACCTGATTGCCGTCGATGCCAACGCACAAGACCAACAACGCCTAAGTGAATTTGCCCCCTATTTACGTTTCCTCGCTAAAGTAGAAGGCATTGAACTGGCGAACGAAGATCCGACACAAGCAGCCGTTGCCGTCGTGGGCGGCAATCTGAA
>NCFI01000010.1 GCA_002281095.1 Thiotrichales bacterium 35-46-9
GCCAATGTCGCTGCGATAGAAAGCGCCGTCAAAACGCACTTGATTTAACGCTCGATAAGCGGCTTGCTGTGCCAAAGAGACGCTATCACCCAGTGCGGTAATGCATAATACGCGTCCGCCGTTGGTAACAATCTGCTCTCCTTGTTGGCTAGTGCCTGCTTGGAATACTTTGGCACCATTGGCTTCTGCAGCTGGAATTCCGGTAATGATATCGCCTTTACGAGGCTCTTCGGGATAATTGGCGGCAGCCATGACGACACCCACCGCTGCGCGGTTATCCCAGTCGGCAGTGGTGGTGTCGAGTTTGCCAGCGAGAGCTGCTTCGACTAGCTCAACCAAGTCGGATTGCAAGCGCATCATAATGGGTTGTGTTTCGGGATCACCAAAACGGCAGTTGAATTCGAGTGTTTTCGGATTGCCTTCTGGGTCAATCATACAACCAGCGTAAAGGAAGCCAGTATAGGGTGTGCCTTCAGCCGCCATGCCATCGAGCACAGGGCGAATAATGCGCGTCATGATACGTTCTGCCACACTGTCGGTTACAACGGGTGCAGGAGAATAAGCGCCCATACCACCCGTGTTCGGGCCTTTGTCACCATCGTCACGAGCTTTATGATCTTGGCTACTGGCCATGGCCAAGGCGTTTTTGCCATCGCACATGACAATAAAACTGGCTTCTTCACCCGTTAAGAACTCTTCTACTACTAAACGCGCACCAGCAGAACCAAACTTGCCACCTAAAATATCACCCACAGCGGCTTCCGCTTCAGCAAGTGTCATAGCCACAATCACACCTTTACCCGCTGCTAAGCCGTCGGCTTTGAGGACGATGGGAGCGCCTTGCTCACGCACATAAGCTAGGGCTTCAGCTTGTTGTTCGCCCGTGAACACTTGATAGAATGCAGTTGGAATGGCGTGACGCGCCATAAAGTCTTTGGCAAACGCTTTAGAGCTTTCTAGCTGCGCCGCCGTTTTGGTCGGACCAAAAATGGCTAAGTTAGCCGCACGAAAGGCATCGACTACGCCAGCAGCGAGTGGTGCTTCAGGTCCCACCACAGTTAAGGCAATGTTATTCGCTTTTGCAAAAGCGACGAGTGCGGCTACATCGGTTGCACCGATAGCCACGTTTTCACATTTGGCTTCTTGTGCTGAACCGGGATTACCGGGCGCAACAAAAACTTGGTTAACGCGAGTCGATTGAGCGAGTTTCCAAGCGAGGGCGTGTTCACGGCCGCCATTACCGATAACAAGAATATTCATCTAGATGGTTTCCAAATTGGTCGATTAATCGGGTATAAATTTTAGTACCTTGCCATTAATGCAATAGCGCTTGCCTGTTGGGGGTGGGCCATCATCGAAGACGTGGCCTAAATGGATGCCCGAACTGGCGCTACGCACTTCGACACGTTTCATGCCATGGCTGTTATCTTCATGATAGGTAATCGAACCTTCGATCGGATTAAAGAAGCTGGGCCAGCCCGTACCACTGTTGAACTTGGTGTCGGTGCGGAAAATGGGTGCACCGGTAATGGGATCAACAAAAGTACCGGGGCGTTTTTCATCTAAGTGTGAGCCAGTGAAAGGACGCTCCGTACCTTGCTCGAAAGCAATGCGTTGCTGTTCGGGGGTGAGCAGTTGAAAGCCGAGCCATTGCCAAAAGCGCGGTTTGTCACCTTCATAGCCGGTGTAGCGCGATACTTCCTTGTTGTCTTGGAATAAGACAATAGTAGGTGTGGCAAACAAGGGCTTCTCTAGCGTTAGTCCAGTAGGAGCTTGCGCAGAAACAACTTCACGAATGGGCAGTTCTGCGCGCCAGTCGGTCATGATATCGCGTTTGAATTGAGCACAAAAACCACAGTCTGGTGCGGTAAAAACGATCAGTTGTCGGTTGTCATTCACGGCAGCTTTCTCCTGAGCGCAAGCACTGAGAGATAATAGGAAAAAGAAGAGTAAGGCGAGCCTTCTTAACATATCTGTTTCCTTGTGAGTAGTGAAGCGTTAGAAGTTGCTTCTCACGCCTCACTCAAGACTTCTCAGTAAAATTAATGGCGGAAATGACGCATACCGGTAAAGACCATGGCCATGCCATGCTCATTAGCAGCATCGATCACTTCTTGGTCGCGCATTGAGCCACCTGGTTGAATGATACAGCTAATGCCAACCGATGCGGCATTGTCGATACCATCTCGGAAAGGGAAGAAAGCGTCTGATGCCATGACCGCACCTTTCACTGCTAAACCAGCGTGTTCTGCTTTAATGGCGGCAATGCGTGCCGAGTTGACACGGCTCATTTGACCCGCGCCGACACCAATGGTTTGACGGTTTTTGGCATAAACAATCGCATTAGATTTAACGTATTTCGCCACTTTCCAAGCAAAAATGAGGTCATGCATTTCAGCTTCTGTAGGCACGCGTTGCGTGACAATTTTCACATCCTGGCTAGCAATCATGCCCATATCCGCCGATTGCACCAATAAGCCGCCATTCACACGTTTGTAGTCGAGGAAGCTGGCGCGTTGTTCTGGGAACTGACCGCAAGACATGACGCGTACATTCGGCTTGCTGGCTGAAATCGCCAAAGCTTCTTCACTAACGCTAGGCGCAATAATCACTTCGACAAACTGACGACTGATAATCGCTTGCATGGTAGCCGCATCTAAGGGACGGTTAAAGGCAATAATGCCGCCGAAAGCTGATTCAGGATCGGTTGCGTAAGCAAGGTCATAAGCTTTGCCAATCCCTTCTTCGCTGACGGAAACACCACAAGGATTGGCGTGTTTAACGATGACACAAGCCGGTTTGACAAAGGATTTAACACATTCCAGTGCTGCATCGGTATCAGCAATATTGTTATAAGACAACTCTTTACCCTGCAGCTGACGTGCGGTAGCGATGCTGGCTTCTTTGGCGTTGCGTTCAACATAAAAGGCTGCTTTTTGGTGTGGGTTTTCACCATAACGCAACTCTTGTGCTTTCACCAATTGCGTATTAAAGGTGCGCGGGAAGTCAAGTGGTTGCTCGAAAGTGCCTTCACCCAAACGTGAACCAAAGTAGTTGGCAATGGCGCCATCGTAACGGGCGGTGGTTTCGTAGGTTTTAATGGCTAAGTCAAAACGCGTAGCGTGCGAGAGTTGACCTTGATTGGCTTGCAGTTCTTCTAACACACGACCATAGTCTGCAATATCAGTGATCACTGCCACGTCAGCATGGTTTTTGGCTGCGGCACGCAACATAGTCGGGCCACCAATATCGATGTTTTCGATGGCGTCTTCTAAACTACAATCGGCTTTAGCAATGGTTGCTTCAAACGGATACAAGTTAACGACCAATAAGTCGATTGGCTTAATACCGTGTTCAGCCATGACGGCATCATCGGTACCGCGACGACCCAGTAAGCCACCGTGCACTTTAGGGTGCAGGGTTTTAACACGACCATCCATCATTTCGGGGAAGCCCGTGTAGCTAGAAACTTCGGTTACCGGAATACCCGCTTCTTGAATGGCTTTGTAAGTACCGCCCGTCGATAAGAGTTCGACACCTAGCGTATTTAGGTTGCGGGCAAAATCAATCAGGCCGGTTTTGTCGGAAACACTCAGTAAGGCGCGACGAACAGGTTTAAGCATGTGGGGCTTCTCCAGGTGAAGAGGATTCAAAAAGAGGTGGCTTGAAAGCAAATAGAACCTAAGGTTTTCATTCGCTTTCTGTCAAGCCGTATTGTTTCAGTTTTTTGTTTAAGGTATTACGATTAATACCCAGCCAACGCGCCGACATGCTTTGATTGTGTCCAGTACGGCGCATGACAAAATCTAATAGTCCACGCTCCATCTCTTGTGTCATGATGGCGTGCAGATTGCTGGGAATTTCACCATCTAACGTGGCAAAATAATGCTCCAGAACCGACTGCACGGACTGGTGTAAGCTATGAGGCGTGGACATGCGATGATGAGTGTCGTAGAGTTAATGCTAAGTTTGTTATTTTAATCGAAAATGCGGTTAAAGTTAAGAATTGAATGAGTCAAGCATTCATTAAAAGGAGTCTTTATGTGGGATTGGTTGTGGAAACGGGGTCAGTCGAGCTATTTGTCTCCACAAGCGTTGCAAGGGCTACCGCCTGCATTGATTCAATTACAAGGACACCCCGATCAACGCTGGCAGGGAGAGCGTTCCTTGCTAGACGCCTTGGATAAAGCCGATGCGCCGGTTAGGTCGAGTTGTCGCAGCGGTAATTGCGGTGCTTGTCTAGCTTATTTAGAAACGGGGGAGGTGGGTTACACTAAGGAAGTGACTTTTCCCTTAGAAGCAGGAGAGGTGTTAATGTGCTCTTGTGTGCCCTTGTCGGCCATTCGTATTCGCCTGCCTGATAAGCCCGTTGGGGCAAGACGTCGCACAAAATAAGGAAAAGCAAATATAAAAAAGCCGACACTGGGTCGGCTTTTCATTGGCTAAATTCACTACTGTGAATTATTTAGCAACCATCGCTTTAACACGCGCATTCAAACGGCTTTTCATACGAGCTGCTTTGTTTTTGTGAATGATGTTTTTGCGTGCAATGGTATCGATCTGAGCTTGAGCGGTGCGGAAAGCAGTCATCGCTGCAGCGTGGTCACCTGTGGCGATTGCTTCTAGGGTGCGACGAACTAAAGTTTTAGTTTTAGATTTTTGAGCAACGTTGCTTAAACGGTTGCGTTCTGCAATCAGTACACGTTTTTTAGCTGATACGATATTTGCCATGTTGTTTTTTCCTTTGAAATTGGGTAATCCGTAGACGCTTGCAATCCATCAATAAGGAGGAGATAAAATGCAAAAGAAGCATTATGCCCGTTTGTTCAACTTAGGTCAAGGTTATTATCGAGTTAACCGCTGAGTTTAGCTCGAAAAAAAGGGTGGATTCCGTTACAATTCAAACCTAAGAAATAAATTAAGTTGGATTTTTATGGTGATTTGGGCGTGGTTAGGCGCCATTTTAATTGGCTTAAGCTTGGGGTTGCTGGGGTCGGGTGGTTCCATTTTAACCGTGCCTGTGCTGGTGTACCTGGTTGGTCAGGATGAGAAGGTTGCTTTTGCTGGTTCATTAGCGATTGTTGGCTTAATTAGTCTTGTTAGCGCTTTTGCTTATGCACGCAAAGATATGGTTGACTGGCGCAGTGCTATGTTTTTTGGCTTGCCAGGCATGGTTGGCGCCGTGTTTGGTGCCTACATGGCGCGTTATATTCCTTCCTGGATGCAAATGCTGCTTTTCGCAGCTTTATTGTTGGTTGCGGCATGGCTCATGTTTCGACCGATCAATTTAGATGATGCTCCGAGTGAGCCACGAGCTTTTTGGAAGGTCGGTCTAGATGGGTTGATCGTTGGCGCATTGACTGGACTGGTTGGTGTTGGTGGTGGGTTTCTCATCATTCCTGCTTTGGTGTTGCTAGGTGGCTTGTCCATGAACGTTGCTGTGGGTACTTCGTTGGTGATCATTGCCATGAAGTCCGCCAGCGGGTTTTGGGAATACCTGCACGTATTGGATGATTTGAATCTGTCTTTGGATTGGAGCTTAATTGGCTTGTTTTCCTTACTAGGAATTGCGGGTGCTCAATTGGGTCAGCGTTTGAATAGTCGTTTGCCGCAAGTTTTGTTGCGACGTTTGTTCGCGGTGTTTTTATTGTTTATGGGCGCTTTCATTGCATGGCGCAATCTTCCACAACTATTAGGAGTGTAATCAATGAAAATGATCATTGGGTTAGCTGCGTCATTCTTACTTTCGTCTCCTTTGTTGGCTCAAGGGGCTGAAGTGGACATGATGAAAAAAGCTGTTTTTGCTGGTACTAACGGTATTTCCGATAGTATGCAAACCAGCATCGCTGACTTGTTGCTACAGCGTAAATGGCAAGCGAATGCTAAAGGTCAATTGATGGAAGCCAAGTGTGGCGTGGTGCCTCATAAAACCCAAGTTATCGATTTAAATGCTGATGGTGTGAAGGAAGTGATGCTATTGGTGGGTAACGAATGCTCTTCAGGAAAAATTGGTCAAACAGTTTACTTGTTCAATCAGTTGGCGGATGGTAAGGTGCAACGTCAGCTGGGCTTTTCGGCCAGTGGCTATAAGGTGTTAACAGCGAAAACCCAAGGTGCTTGGCCTGATTTGCTTTTTTTAGGTACGGGCGAGTGTCAGCCAGTATGGCGCCATCGTGCAGACTCGGGACGTTATAACTTTAATCATTTGTACGAAGCCAAGCCACAGGCCTGTATGGTTGGGCAAATGCAAGTTCATGGCAACAACTAAGGCTTACTCGCTACCCAAATCACTGTTAAAAGTGGTTGGGAAAGCAGTGGTGCAGCATCAGATGATCCAAGAAGGTGATCGGGTGTTGCTGGGCTTATCGGGGGGTAAAGACTCTCTGACCCTGTTACTGGTGTTGAAACATTTGCAACGTCATGCCCCCATTTCATTCGAGTTGGCTGCCTGTACCGTCGATCCTGAAATTCCCGGTTTTGACCCTTCGCCTTTGGCGTCGTTTTTGTCTGAGCTAGGTATTCCTTACTTTTATGAAAGTCATGGCATTATGGCGCAGGCTGAATCTTCAATGCAGGGAGATTCTTTCTGTTCTTTTTGTGCTCGTATGAAACGCGGTATTTTATATTCGGTGGCGCGTCGCGAGGGCTACGGTGTTTTGGCATTGGGACAGCATTTGGATGATATGGCGGAAAGTCTGTTCATGTCGATTATGTATCAGGGCAAGTTACAGACGATGAAAGCCAATTATGTGATTGATGCTGGTGATTTGCGCGTTATTCGCCCGTTAATGTCGGTGCGAGAATCGCAAACCCGCGCTTTTGCTGAGTCGGCCGATTTACCAGTCATTAAAGATAATTGTCCTGCCTGTTTTAGTAAACCTCAGCAGAGGCAACGCATTAAAGCCCTTCTTCATGCTGAGTCGCAACTTAACCCGCAACTTTTTGCCAATATTCAGGCGGCTATGGCTGCTTTAGTTGCTGATCGTGGAACGCATCGTGACGAATCAACGTAAAGCAGATTGGTTCATTCGTGTACTGACGGGCTTAAGTCGTTTGCCTTTGCCGCTTGTACACGGACTAGGTTGGCTGTTAGGCCATCTCTATGTGCTTTTTCCCAGTCGAGATAGGCGTGTTACTTGGGTAAATCTGGGTATTGCTTTTCCTGAGTTGACAGCTTGGCAGCGCTGGCGCTTGATGCGTCTGTTTTTTGCTGAGTTAGGTAAGACGGCTTGTGAGCTGGGATGGATGTGGTTAGCTAAACCAGAAGCCTTGTTTGCACAGATCAAACAAGTGAAAGGCCTTCATTTGATGGAAGCTGCGCTTGCCCAACAAAAAGGGGTGTTGTTATTAACACCGCATTTTGGTGCTTGGGAGTTAGCGGGTTTATTTTGGGCTTCAACCCATGGTATGGCGAGCCTCTATCAACCCTCTGACTATCCTGAGATTGAAGATTTTGTGCGTGAGGCGCGTCAACGCACGGGGGCTAAATTAGTACCCACCGATATGTCGGGCGTGCGTGCCTTGTTGGCTACCTTAAAGCAAAACCAAATTGCCGGTATTCTACCCGACCAAGATCCTGGAGAGAACGGCGGTGAGTATGCTCCTTTTTTTGCCCTGCCTGCCTATACAATGGTATTGGCGGGTCGTTTAGCGAGCAAAAGCCAAGCCCCGGTATTGTTTACCTGGTGCGAACGCTTGTCTTGGGGGCGTGGTTATTGTTTGCATGTTTTGCCTGCCAGTGATGCGATTGCAAGTAAGAATTTAGCTGACTCAGCGCAAGCAATGAATGCCGACATTGTCCGTTATGTCGCGCAATGTCCTCAACAATATATATGGAATTACAAACGCTGGAAGCGACAAGCAGATGGAAAAGACGTGTATGAGTCTTGTTAGGGCATTAACTCAGCAACTTAGGCTAAGTTTACTGGCATTTATGTTGCCGATCTTCATGTTGTTTCAGTCGAATGGTTGGGCGGAAACATCTCCTTTGTCTGCTGAGGTGTCAGCACCGATTGAAGCTTGGAAATTGGAGCGCCTGCCATCTGATTGGTGGCGCGCTTTTGAACAGGCCGATCAGACTTCGCTAACGGTCAAGTTGCAAGCACTTCATGCACGCTTGATGGCTGAAATTGCCTTACAGCCCGCTGAGTTACAGAATGATTTGGCTAATCAAATGGACGCTATTCGTTTGAATAGCCGTGCTTACGTCGATTTGCGTCAAAAAGAGCCTACATTAGGCAAACAGGAATTAAAGTCGGCCTCGTCTTACACTTTGGCGCAATGGTTAGATTTATTGCAAGCGGTGCGTTTAGCAAAACAAGCTCAACAAAAAGAACAATATGCGTTGGATCAGCTGAGCGCTCAGCTGGATGCCATTGCTGGTGAGGCTGATGACGCAGCAGCAGCTTACGTTAGCGAAAGTCAGCAAGGGAAGTTGTCTCGATTGGTCGTGATGATTGAACGCCGTTTTGCTTGGTTGGTGGTTGGTCAGTCTTTGCGTTTGCAACGCTTGTCTTTGGAGAAAGAAAGTCAACGTCTGGATAAATTAATTGAGCGATGGCAAGCAGCGACACAGCAGTTGTCTCTAGCAGAAGCTGATGTGAAGCAGGTTAGCAGTGATCTAAGCAAGACACGAGCTGAACTGGAAAAACAGTTCGATCGCTTGCGCTCAGCTCAAGCCAGTGCGGCATTGGTATGGGGTGATGATGCACTCAGTCGAGCGAAAGCGCATCGCCAACAGGTCAACGCTTTGTCGGCTAATATCGAGTTATTAATGGCACGCCTTTATATGCAGTGGAACGAGCGATTATTGGCTTATGTTAATGCTCGTTTGGATACGGCTTTTGATTGGGAAAAATCATTACGTATGCCACTGGAAACTTGGCAATCGGACTGGCAGGCTTTTGAATCCTTACGTGCGCAATTGAAAAACCAGTTAGAACATCGACGCGAACAAGTGCAAACTGACTTTTTGGCATTGAGTGAGCATGAATCGACGGAAGTTAATCCGAGACAGTTGAGTCAGGTCAAACACGATTATCAAGAAGTCTTGCAACAGTTATCGAACGAACAAACCTTATTGAAAAGTGCGGATGGTTTATTAAAAGATTTATCAACACTGGATGAGCTGCAAGTGGCGTTATTGCTGGCGCATGATGGCGTTTGGCGCAATCGTTGGCATAGCACGATGCAGTTAATGCGTGATGTGACTAATCAGAGTGTTGAGTTACTCACCACTACCTTGTTTAAAGTGGGCGACACACCCGTAACCAGCATGGGCTTGTTGCGGGTGGTTATGTTCATTATGATCGCTTGGTGGATCAGCTTTTGGCTACGCAAGGGATTAACGACGGTTGCGGCTCGTAACGAGAAAATTGCACGTCATACGACCTACACCCTTGGTCGTCTCATTCACTATATCATTATGGTTATCGGTATTGTGGTGGCATTGTCGTCAGTGGGTATCGACTTCTCTAGCCTAGCATGGATTGCCGGTGCCTTATCGGTCGGTATTGGTTTTGGCTTACAAGATGTGGTTAAGAACTTTGTCGCTGGTTTAATTGTGATGTTTGAAAAAACCTTGAAAGTGGGCGATTACATAGAATTGCCTTCGGGTATTTCCGGGACAGTGAAAGAAATCAGTCTGCGTTCGACTTTGATTATTACGGGCGATAATTTGGAAGTAGTGGTACCCAATGCGGAGTTCACTTCGGGGCGTGTCGTTAACTGGACATTATCGGATTTATACCGTCGCGTACACATTCCGTTTAATGTAAGTCTTGCTTCGGATAAAAAAGAAGTCGTTGATGCGGTTTTGCAAGCCGCCAAACAGGTTCCTTACAGTATTCAAGAAGGGCGTCGTCAACCCCAAGTGGTTTTGTCCAGTTTAGAAGGTAAAATGTCGTTTGAATTATTGGTGTGGATTAAGCAAGGAACGGTGAACCATGCCTATGGTGTGAAAGCATCTTATTTGTGGCAAATTGAGTCAGCGTTACGTCAGCGAGGCATTGAATTGGTATGAGTAGATATGAAAACCCTTGGGATCAGCGTTTTGCCAGTGTGCAGGGGTTTATGTATGGAGAAGCCCCCAACGCTTGGATTGCCAGTCAATTACCTCAGTTGCCAAAGGGTGCATCGGTGTTGGCAGTGGCAGATGGTGAAGGTCGAAATAGTGTCTGGCTGGCGCAGCAAGGTTATCGTGTCAGTAATTGGGACTATTCTTCGGTTGGATTAAGCAAAACACAAGCACTTGCTCAGGCTGCAGGGGTACAGGTGGTGACGCGACAATTGGATTTAATCCATGATGCATTACCCGAAGAGACGTTTGGGGCCTTGGTTGCTAGCTTTTTTCATGTTCCTAAGTCAGCTCAAGCGCTCTGTTGGCAGCGCCTGTTTGCTCGCTTAAAGCCGGGTGGTGTCTTGGTGGTACAAGTATTTGATGAGTCGCAGTTGCCCTTAACCAGTGGCGGTCCTAAGTCGCTGGACTTACTTTATAATTTATCTACCTGGCAAAGTTTGTTGCAACACTGGCAAGTCGAAGTCTGTGAAGTGGCAGAGGTTAATTTAGATGAAGGCAGCCACCATCAGGGGTTGGCTCAGGTCATCAATATTAAAGCGGTTAAGCCCGTTGAGGAGCATCAATGAATATTCGGCAATTATGGCAAGCAGAGTTGGCTTCAGCCGCACAAGTGTTGCAAGCCTTGCAGCAAGACTCAGTATTGCTGGATGATTTTGAGCGCTGGGTAGAAAGTTGCGAACAAGCGTTGCGTGCTGGTAATAAGCTGTTATTTATTGGTAATGGCGGCAGTGCAGCAGATGCTCAACACTTGGCAGCCGAGTTGGTGGTTCGATTTAAGCTAACGCGGCGCGGGCTGCCAGCCTTAGCATTAACAGTCGACTCATCGGCATTGACGGCTATTGGTAATGATTTTGGCTTCGATCAGCTATTCTCGCGCCAAGTTGAGGCGCTGGGCGCTGAAGGCGATGTGTTGATTGCCCTAACCACTAGTGGTAATTCAGAAAATGTATTAAAAGCAGTTCCTGTAGCGCAAGCGATGGGTATTCAGGTGGTGGCAATGACGGGTGCCTCAGGCGGCAAAATAGCGAAAATGACTGATATGTGTTTGCGTATGCCGAGTGATGATACGCCACGTATCCAAGAGGCTCATACCTTGTTGGGTCATATGTTGTGCGACCTATTAGAGCAACGAATGTTCACTAGTGAAAAAGCTTAATTAATGCTATTATTCAAGCCCAGTTAGACTGCGAAAGATACGAATTAACTGCGTCTAAATTACGTAAAAAAGATATTGATATGACTGACCAGAATGAGTTGATAAGTTTCGCGGCAGAAGAAATCCGCGTTCCTGAGCAAACACAAGCACCTTGGCGTGTTTTGGTGGTGGATGACGATGGTGAAGTGCATCAAGCCACGCGATATGCATTGGAAGGCAGGCTTTTATTAGGTCGATCTATCAACTTAATCCATGCTTACAGTGCAGCTGAAGCTGAAGAGCTGTTACGACAAATGCCAGATATTGCGGTGGTATTGCTGGATGTGGTGATGGAGTCTGATGATAGTGGTCTGTGTTTGATCGACCTGATTAGAGATCAGCTCAATTATCGTTGTTTGCGTATCATTCTGCGTACTGGTCAGCCAGGTACCGCACCTGAGTCAACATTGGTGGCGCGTTATGATATTCATGATTATATGCTGAAAACCGATGTAAGTCATGAAAGGCTCGTGACCAGTTTAACGACCGCGGTCAGAACTTATCAACAGTTGGCTAATATGGCCTTGATGGAGCGTCAATTAGCATCGGCGGTGCGCGCTGTCGATCGTTGTTTAGATTTGCATCAGCCTGAAACCTTTGCCCAATTCTACTGTCAGCAACTCAAGAGTATTTATCAGCTATCCCCATTAATGGCCGTATTTTGGTTGCCAGGGGCTGTTGAAAGTGCGCGTATTGTGGCGGCAGATGAAAGTCATCAAGCTTGGTTAGGTCAGGCACTGTCTTCTCTGTCGGCAGAGGCCGACTTAATTGAATATGTTCAAGAAGCGATGCAGTCAGGATGTGTCAATCACACGGATTGTTTGTTGCTTGGTTCGGCTCAACACCGTTTGTTGGTGTTGTTATCGGATGATAATATTGCTGATCACGTACTGGCGGAGAGTTGGCAAGTCTTTCATTCATTAATGGGTGTTTGCTTCAAGCACGTTTGCTAGGCGGTGTTTCGGCCATGACGAACCCAAGTCGTTTACCATCTTGGTTGCGTTGGTGGCAATCGCTTAGGTTGCGCTTACTTTTTACGTTACTGACCGTGATGTTCGGTTTTTATATTTGGATAGAGCATAACGTTGCATCGGTATTGACGGATGTCGCACTAGAACATAGCAAAAGTAGTATTCATCTTACCTCCGAAACACTTAACCTTGCGATTACCCCTCACACCACCTTAACTGGCCTTAGAGGGCTGGATGACTACTTCAATGAGTTGTTGAAGTATGATGGTGGTGGTTTGGTTTATTTAGGGCTTTATGATGAGCATGGTGTGGTGTTAGCGGGAGCAGGACTCGAATTTTATAATACAGAAGCCAGTCACTTACCCTTATCAACTCAAATTCAACGAGGTGTGGTGCATGTGCGTCAGCCCATTTTAATTTTGAATGATCAAGTCGGCGAATTGCGTTACGGTTTATCCCTATTGGCTTTTGATCAGAATATTAAGCGTATTCACCAGAATAATTTGTGGGTATTATTTTTAGCTGTTTTATTGGTGGTTGCCGCACTACTGTTAAGCTTCACATGGGTTAATCAGCGCTTTTCGCGTTTAATGAAAGCCAGTCAGGCGTTGGCCAAAGGGGATTATCAGGTTAGAGCCCCCGTTGAGCATCAAGATGAATTAAGTTTGTTGGCTCAATCTTTTAATACGATGGCTGATGCAGTAGCAACCCGTATTCATGCCTTAGAGTCAAGTCAAGCCAAAGTAGAACAGTTGAACGCTGAGTTAGAAGCGCGTGTTGCTGAGCGTACGCAGGCCTTGACTAGTGCCTTACGTACACTCGAAGATACCCAACAACACTTAATCCAGTCGGAAAAATTGGCGAGCCTAGGAGCATTGGTTGCCGGTATTTCTCATGAGTTAAATACGCCTGTGGGTAATGCGTTAACAGTGGTGACAACATTAGCGGACAAGCATCGCACTTTCCTAGAGATAGTGAATGCTGGTCAACTACGCAAATCAGATTTAGAGGCTTATGTTGCCAGTGTACAGGAAGCAGAGCGTTTAGCGAGCCGTAATTTGCGCAAAGCGTCGGATCTGATACACAGCTTTAAACAAGTGGCTATTGATCAAACCAGTTATCAGTGTCGAGAATTTAAGCTGTTGGCGATGGTGGAAGAAGTGCTGATGACCATTAAGCCGATGATGCGACATTCGAACGTAACCATTATCACCGATATTCCAGCACGTCTGTCCTTGCGTAGTTTTCCTGGTCCTTTGGGACAAATTATTACCAATATGGTAGCTAATGCGTTAAGTCATGCATTTGATGAGCAGAGTCGTTTGGCGCAAATTCGTATTATTGCAGCTCTTAATGATGATAGGGATTGGGTTCATTTAACGATAGAAGACAATGGTAAGGGTATTGCACCAGAGCATCTGAAAAAAGTATTTGATCCTTTTTTTACTACCCGTTTAGGTCAGGGTGGCAGTGGTCTGGGATTGCACATTGTACACAATTTGGTGACGGGTATTATGGGAGGTAAGATTATCGTTGAAAGCCAGCTGCAAAAAGGAACGCGATTTATCATGAAGTTACCCGTGAATGCGCCTCAATTAAATCATCAGAGTGGGCAGACTTTATTATGAAGATGCGCATATGGGATAGCAAAATGTTACTCATCTTATTGGTGTTGTTAACGGGTAGCAAAACTCATGCAGATTGGCATGGTTTTGCTTCGGTGAGCGGAGTTTGGTTCTCCAATCCGAATGCAGATTTTGTTTACAATAATCTTTCTAGTGGTGCAGGGCGCACGCACACAGTTGATTTTGGTTTAGACACCAATCTGGGTTTGCAGTGGAGTGGCTCACCTGTTTCAGGTGTGCGACTGAATGGTCAGGGGGTGCTTGCTCGCGATGCAGCTAATCGCTTTACGCCAAGCGTAACACTGGCAAATATGGCGTTAGACATCAATCCTGCTTTTTCTCTAACGCTGGGGCGGGTACAGAATCCCAATTTCCTGTATTCAGATTATCGTCATGTGCATTATGCTTTGCCTTGGTTACGTCCACCGCGAGAAGTTTACGGTATTACCAGTATTTTTAATTATGACGGTGCGCAGGCCAATATTGATCTGGTGCGTCACGGTGACTTTGGCTTACGCTTAACGACCGGACTAGCCCAATCGAATACGGATTATTCTCGTGATGGCGGCGAGACGGTTGATCGACTCAGAGCAACGCAGATGGGTTATGCTTCCCTAGCATGGCGAGCGTCGGACTGGCTAATTAAACTGAGTTATGAGCAGGGTAATTTGTTCACGAATAATGCGCGTATTGATCAGGCGATGCTAGCGATTGCACAGTCGGATTCCCTGCTTGCACAACAAATGGCATTAGATGGTAAAGACTATCGTTTTATGGCGTTCGGTGTACGCTATGATACCGATGACCATTTGTGGTTATTCGAGGCTGCCCATCGGGATCTGGATGCCTATTTTGGTCGACGTTCGGGCGTTTATACCACTTACGGGCATCGTTTGGGTGTTTATATGCCTTATATCACATTGGCACGTACTTGGACTGAGGTTAATAGCAGTAACCATCCCGTAGCCCAACAACTTTACGATAGTGTCAAGTATTCACTCACTTCGCTTACATTAGGTATAAGCTATGAGTGGTCGTCTCGAATGACGGTGAAGGGTGAAGCGCAATGGCTTAAACCTGATGCAGGAAGTCGCTGGGCCTATGAAAAATATAGCAGTTCCTATAATTTTGCTGCGCCCAGTGAAGATATTTTGTTGTCCATCGGCGTGAGTACGGTATTCTAACCATGAGGCGGTTGAGTTTTGGTCTGGTGTTGCTGTTCTTGACGGGTCTACCTTGGTGGGCTTCAGCTAATTGGCAAATTGTCACGCACCGAGATTCTGAAATAACACCTCTGCAGTTGAGCGATGTTAGGCTGCTTTTTTTGGAGGGGTTGGTTCAAGGTAAGTCGCCACAATTAATTGACCTAAGCGATGAAGTTTTGCGTGGCCAGTTTTACGAGTCAGTGCTGGGTATATCACAAAACCGGTGGCGTGCTCATTGGGCTAAACGGGTATTTACAGGTAGTCGCCAATTACCCAAACAGTTCGCTCTGGATTATATAACGCATTATTTGGATACCAATCCGAACGCTGTTGCCTATTTACCTAACGAAATACAGATTCCCGAGACGCTCAAGGTGATTTACTGTTCACCGCATCAAGGCGCCACGATGGAGGGCTCTGGTTGTGCTCCAACGTTGTCAGTTCATAGCCGTTTGGTCAAGAAACCATTTGTTAATGGCGTCGATTAACCGCCAGCTCTGCCAGCTCAATTAATGCCGTTTTGTAAGGACTCTCTGGTAATACAGACAGGGCATCAATGGCACGATCTGACGCTGCCAGTGCTTGCTTTAGGGTGTCCGCTAGGGCTCCTGTACGATGAATAATTGCGGTAATCTGTGCTAGGTTTTCATCGCTGCCTTGTGCGATGGCCTGGCGAATTAATTGCTGTTCTTCTGGTTCGGCTCGTGCCAGTGCCAAGATCAAGGGGAGTGTGGGTTTGCCTTCGGCTAGGTCTTTACCCAGTGATTTGCCTAACTCGCTCTCATCGGCACTGTAATCGAGCACGTCATCAATCAGCTGATAGGCATTACCCAGCTCTTTGCCGTAACTTGCAAGTGCTGCTTCAGTGGCTGAATCCTGATTAGCTAACACAGCACCCAGTTGAGCCGACGCTTCAAAGAGTTTGGCTGTTTTTCGGTAAATAACTTGAAAGTAGCGCTCGCTATCTGTGTCTGGGTCGTGACAGTTTAGCAATTGAAGTACTTCACCCGCTGCGATGACATTGGTTGCTTCGGCCATAATGGACAAAATGCGCAGGTTTTGTGGTTCGACCATCAGTTCAAATGAGCGTGAGTATAAAAAATCGCCCACCAGTACGCTGGCCGCATTACCCCAATTGGCATTGGCGGTAGCTTTACCACGACGCGTATCCGCTTCATCAACGACATCATCATGCAATAGTGTCGAGGTGTGAATAAACTCAACGACAGCGGCCATGGTGTGATGGTGTGCACCTTGATAGCCGCAAGCCTTGGCTGCTAGCAGCAACATTAACGGACGCACCCGCTTACCGCCACTTTGAATAATGTGGTGACCAATTTGGTTAATCAAAGCGACATCCGAACTCAAACGTGTCAGGATCAGTTGATCGGTTGCGTGTAAATCATCGGCAACGCAGGCGCGTATGCGATTAATGCTCATAACATAGGCTTCGTTGGTGAATAAAAATCATTAGGGCGCATTAAAAAACCTAAAAAGGATAGGGGTCTGGGGGAAGGGCTACAGTTTAGTAGCAAGAACCTCTTTAGTGATACCCTTCCACCAGCCAAATAATAAACTAGGAATGCTAAAATTGAGCGAAGCGAAGTCTTTAGCCAATCCCATTATTGTAACCAAAGCGATAGCATGGGTCTATGCCAGTGTTTCATCTTTAGTGTTTTTCTTGCGATTTCGCTTCCATAGCCAATAGCCTAACATACTGGTGATGAGTAGCCCCAGTGCTAACCACGCCCCCATTTCGCTTTGATCGGCAAGCCACCCGAGTATGAAGCCTGGAGCAAGATAAGCAGGTGCCCAAATCATGGCAGAAACCACATTCCAAGCAGTAAACTTCTTTTGTGTCATCCCTAAAATACCGGCTAAAACAGGAATAGTGGCACGTAGTGGGCCAAAGAAGCGTCCAATTAAAATTGAAATGCCACCCCAGCGGGTAAAAAAATTCTCGCCGTGCACCACCCAGTCTGGATGCTTGCTTAATGGCCACATATTTAAAATTCGGTAGCGATAGTGTTTGCCAATCCAAAAACTTAAACCATCGCCCACAACGGCTCCAACAACACACCAAAAAATCACTAACCAAGGATCGAGTACATCGGTCGCAATCAGTCCACCCAGCATGAGCATAAACGGCAAGCCAGGAACAATAATACCTAAAATAACCATCGACTCAACAAAGGCAATCAGAAAAATGACCCACCATGCATGCTCTTGATGCGTGATTACCCACTGGTTGATTAAGTCGATGTATTCAGTCATGCTGTTTTAGCTGCGTTTAAATTGGTTGATCAGTTGATCGAATTTTTTAGCGTCGGGGCTGTCGTTAAGATCTTTGCTCAGTAAACGACGGCTTTTTTTTGCGTCTTCGATAATTTTATCTATGGCTTGGATCATGAAAAATCCGTAACTATCCTCGTTCATGGTGGTAAAGTCTCGTTGTGTCGCAAACCAAAGCTGCTTTAGTTTAGGCTCGGCAGCGAAACGTTGTTGTAGGTGTTCTAGTAGTTTGTTGGTATTGGCCAAGCGTTTAGGGATAGGATAGATATTAAAGTTGGCGCCTTGGTAGGCATCGTACTCCATAATGATTAATTCGCTGACGCGTGCTAAATCATTCATGCCACGTTCTTTAACAATGCGTTGTCCTTCGGTTAGGCGATCGCGTTCAATGACAGGGTGGCGATCGACCCATTTAAGAAAGGTAAGTAACCAGTTTTGACGTTCGTAATAACGATTGTAGCCAACAGCCCAAGGGTAAAGCTGTAAATTAGAAAAGACTTCTTCTTTTTCGGTGCGCAGCACGTCTGGGGTTTGCCAACCCACAGTATCGTTGGTGTTTAGGGCGCAGCTAATGCCCGATGAAAAGGCTTTGCTGGCAATGATTGATTGTACATAAACATTGGTTCGTTTTTCATTAACGATAGCCACAACCTTGCCTTGTCCATAAGCATCGTCATCAATATTGATGGCTGGCATATCAATCCACACACGGTCGCCTACTTGGGGTGTGTAAGCAAAAACATGACCACTAATCAGCCATAAGAATGCGGCAATCGTTGTGCCAACGAGTTTTTGTTTCATGAAATTGACCTGCTTTGAATTATGAATGCGCCCTAACAGGTTACAATAATGCACAATGCGTTGTGGTGCAAGCAGTTGCCACTGAAAAATATAGGGACAGTTATGGACAAGGGTTTAGCCAGTTGTAGTCGTGGTTTGGCGCCACTGTTAGCTGATGAGTTAAGATCGCTCGGATTGGAAGTGAAAGAAGCACCTCATGGTGTCTGGTTTTGGGGTGGTTTAGCAGCAGCTTACAAGGCGGTGTTGTGGTCACGTTTGGCCAGTCGCATCATGTTGGTGCTCTGCGAAGGCGAAGTTTTGTCCGAGCCAGATATGAAAGACTTGGTGAGTGGGATTGAGTGGTCGAAATGGTTAACACCAACGGGTCGTATTGCTATTGAGTTTCACGGTAAGCTACCCTTTGTACGCAACACTCAATTTGGTGAACAGAAAGTCAAAGACTATATTGTTGACTGGTTTCGAGAGCAGCATGGTGAACGTCCATCGGTAGATACGGAACAGCCGGATGTGCGGTTACAAGCGTGGGCAGATCATGGACGTTTTTCCTTGACTGTTGATATGTCTGGCTATGGCTTACATGCACGCGGTTATCGTATTGAAGCTGGTGCTGCACCCATGCGTGAAACCTTGGCAGCTGGTTTGTTAATGAAAGCGGGTTGGCTTGACATGGCATCGCAAGGCGGTACTTTGCTTGATCCTATGTGCGGTAGTGGTACTTTGCTCATCGAAGGTGCGTTAATGGCGGCAGATGTTGCGCCTGGGTTGATGAAGGCGGATCGTATGGGATTTCGTCGTCACCTGTGTTTTGATGCCGCTCTCTGGTCAAGTTTGGTCGATGAAGCGAAAGCGCGCAAACTTGCAGGATTGAAAAACTTACCTAAGTTGATTGGTTTTGATTTAAATCAGTGGGTGCTGCAAAAAGCGATGGATAACGCTTATCGTGCAGGAGTGGGTGAAGCCATTCATTTTGAGCACTTGCCGCTGGGTAAATGGCATAATCCCGGTTGGACAAAAGGGCTGGTGATTACCAATCCTCCTTATGGAGAGCGTCTAGGTGATGAGGCTTCACTTAAACCGGTATATCAGCAATTGGGTCAGGTGTTATTACAAGAGTGTGGCGACTGGCAAGCAGCGATTTATACCAGTAACGAAACGCTCGGTCATTGGTTGGGTTTGCGCGCAGAAAAAATGCATGCTTTTGCCAATGGGCCGCTTGAAGGTAAGTTGTTGCGCTTGACGGTCAATGAACAAGCGGTGAAAGTCACGCCCATTAATATTGGGCTAAATTTGGTTGCGGAAGTGGTGCAAGGGCGAGCGAACCTCGCACAAACTGATGGCGCGCAAATGTTTGCCAATCGCTTGCGTAAAAATTTGAAAAATCTAGGCAAACAAGCACAAAAAGAAGGGGTTTATGCTTATCGTGTTTACGATGCGGATATGCCTGAATATGCTTTTGCCATTGATATTTACCATGCAGAAAAAGATGACTGGGTACAGGTGCAAGAATATGCACCACCGCGTTCAGTCGATGAAAAAGCAGCACGTCGCCGTTTGTTCGAGGGTATGTCGGTATTGCCGGAAGTGTTGGCTATTCCGGCGGAAAACTTTCATTTTAAGCGTCGCCAAGTGCAAAAGGGCGATCAACAGTATGAAGTGCAGTCAGACGAGCATTTATACGATTGGGTGAAGGAAGGCGATTGTCACTTTTTGGTCGATTTAACGGGGTATCTTGATACGGGGTTGTTCTTAGATCATCGTCCGATTCGGCTATGGTTAGCGCAACAGGCCAAAGATAAGCATTGTCTGAACTTGTTTTGTTACACCGGTAGCGCCAGTGTCCACATGGCTAAAGCTGGGGCAAAAAGTGTCACCAGTGTCGATTTGTCGAAAACCTATTTAGCTTGGGCGCAAGAAAATGCGGCTGATAATGGTCTGCCTTACCAGGGTCAAAAGTTACATTGGGAGCGTGATGATGTGCTCGATTGGTTAGATGCGATGGCCAGCTTGCCTGTGCACGCTCGTCCACAGTACGATTTGATTTTTTGTGACCCACCCAGCTTTTCTAACTCCAAAAAAATGGAAGGCACGCTAGATGTGCAACGAGACCACGTTAAGATGATTGCGGATATGGGTATGTTATTAGCACCAGGCGGGACTCTGGTTTTTTCCACTAATCTACGCGGTTTTAAGCTGAATCAGTCCGCTATGGATGAAATGGGTTGGCAAGTGACCGAATTGTCTAAAATGAGTATTGGTTTTGATTTTGCACGAAATCCGAAAATTCATCAGGTATGGGGCTTGCAAATAGCAGGGGATGCGCTATAATACGCAAATAGCAAATTGATTGGGCCGTCGCCAAGCGGTAAGGCAGCGGGTTTTGATCCCGCCATGCGTTGGTTCGAATCCAGCCGGCCCAGCCATCAAACTGACACTTCTCTGCTTTCACAGCAAAAAGTCCCAAAAGGAACTTTTCATCGTGGCTAAAAACGAATTCATTATCTTCTCTGGCAATGCGAATCTAGTTCTTGCCGAAAGAATTGCTCAATCCCTTTCTATGCATCTTGGCGAAAGCACCGTTGGTCGCTTTAGTGATGGTGAGATTCAGGTCGAGATTAAAGAATCTGTACGTGGTATGGATATTTACGTCGTGCAACCTACTTGTACGCCCGATCCTGCTGGTAATCTCATGGAAATGTTGGTTATCATTGATGCTCTGAAGCGTGCTTCGGCTAAACGCATCACGGCGGTCGTGCCTTACTATGGTTTTGCCCGTCAAGATCGCCGAGTCAACTCAGCGCGCGTGCCCATTACCGCCAAACTGACCGCCAATATGATTGCGGCTGCTGGCGCGGATCGTGTGTTGACCGTCGATCTGCATTCAGACCAAATTCAAGGCTTCTTTGATATTCCGGTAGATAACGTCTACGCTTCGCCTTTGTTTATTCAAGATATTCGTGCATCGGGTCGTCCGGTGCGCGTGGTATCACCTGATGTGGGTGGTGTGGTGCGTGCGCGTGCGATTGCCAAACAGTTAGATGCTGATCTGGCCATTATTGATAAGCGTCGTCCGCAAGCGAATGTCGCCGAAGTGATGAACATTATTGGTGATGTGGATGGGCAGCATTGTATTTTAATTGATGATATGGTTGATACAGCAGGGACCTTGTGCAAAGCAGCTGCGGCTCTGAAAGAGCGTGGTGCATTAAGTGTGCGCGCTTATGCGACTCATGCGGTATTGTCAGGGCCAGCTATTAAAAACTTGAATGAGTCCGTCATTGATGAGTTGGTTGTTACGGATACCATTCCTTTGTCGGTTGCAGCGCAAGAGTGCGAAAAAGTACGTCAACTCTCTATCGCCCCGTTATTAGGTGAGACAATTCGTCGTGTTCATGAAGAAGAGTCCGTCAGTTCGATGATGGCTTCTTTTGTTTCGCCGAAAAATCCAGTATAATTGTGAGCTTTTCTGAGCGCCTAACGATTGTAAAGAGTTAGGTGTTCGTTCCTGTGCAGGGGATGGTCGCGTCCCTGTACGTTTTTAACTGACACATTTTGGAGTCTATTATGACAACTCGTATTTGGGAAGCGCAAGCGCGTACAGATGAAGGGAAAGGTGCGAGCCGCCGCCTACGTCACGCGGGTTTGGTTCCTGCCATTATTTACGGTGCTGACAAAGCGCCAGCTAGCGTTACGCTAAACCATAACTTTTTAGTACACGCTTTTGAAGATGATGCCGTGTTCAACAGCCCCATTACCGTTAAAGGTTTGGCTGATGAAGAAGTTGTGGTCATTAAAGCAGTACAACGTCATCCAGCTAAACCACAAATTTTGCACGTTGATTTACAGCGTTTAGATAATGCGCGCAACATTTATAAACGTATTCCGTTGAACTTCATCGGTGCTGATATTGCTCCAGGGGTGAAAGCCGGTGGCGTGATGACCTTCTTCCAAGTAGATGTTGAAGTACGTTGTTTGCCTGCTAACTTGCCGTCTGTGATTGATGTTGATGTGTCTAAAATGGAAGAAAACACGCGTATTCGTTTGTCAGACTTGGCGTTACCAGAAGGCGTTCAAGCGACTGCCTTGTTGCATGGTAACTCGGATTATGACCAAGCGGTTGTAGGCCTAGGAAAATCTAAGAAACGCTAATCTTTTGCTGTGCTTTGCTCATTCGTTGTTGCATAGTGTGCTCGAACTGCGTCATGTACTGATGTACACTCCTTGTTCTGTGCACTATGCGCCTAGACTGAGCTAAAGCTCGCTGCAGATGGAAATCAGTAACAATTTTTTAAAGTTGTTTGCTTAAAAAAGGAAAGCCAGTATGGTGCCGCGACTCATTGTTGGCCTGGGAAATCCGGGTAAAGAATATGAGGCTACGCGGCACAATGCTGGCTTTTTCTTTGTTGATGCATTGGCAGAAGCGTGGAAAGCGCATTTTGCCATGCAGACCAAATTCTTCGGTCAGGTCGCGAAGGCACAGGTTCATGGAGAGGAAGTATGGTTACTCAAACCCACCACCTTCATGAATCGTAGTGGTATGTCGGTAGCGGCACTGGCTCAGTTTTATAAAATTCCCGCACAAGCGGTGTTGGCGGTTCACGATGAGCTGGACATTCAGCCCGGCGAAGCCCGTTTGAAAATGGGTGGCGGCGCGGGTGGGCATAATGGCCTTAAAGATATGATTAAGGCGTTAGCAACGCCAGAATTTATGCGTTTGCGTTTGGGTATTGGTCATCCGGGTCATGCGTCTCAGGTAGCCAATTATGTGTTGCATCCTTTTGCTAAGCAGGAGCGTGAAGCGTTAGATGATAGCATTGCGCGAAGCTTGCATGTCATGGATTGGGTCATGACCGATAAATTACCCCTAGCCATGAACAAATTACACACTAAGCAGTGAGGGGTGATGAGTTGAGGGTGAAGCGTAATGCGTTATTTACACCTCACTCTCGACTCATCACTGCTTACTCCTCACATAAGGAAAACGAAAAATGGGTTTTAAATGCGGTATTGTTGGTTTGCCTAATGTGGGTAAATCGACCCTGTTCAATGCGCTAACTAAAGCAGGTATTGCTGCTGAAAACTATCCTTTCTGTACCATTGAACCCAACGTCGGTATCGTGCCTGTACCTGATCCTCGTTTGCAGGTGCTAGAAAGCATGGTTAAGCCGGAGAGAGTGCTGCCGGCTACTATGGAGTTTGTCGATATTGCCGGTATTGTGGCGGGTGCTTCTAAGGGTGAAGGGCTAGGCAATAAGTTTTTGGCACACATCCGTGAGGCGCAGGCGATTGCGCAAGTGGTACGTTGTTTCGAGTCAGATGACATCATTCACGTGGCGGGTAAAGTTGACCCTTTATCGGACTTAGAGGTGATCAATACCGAACTGGTATTAGCGGACATGGAAAGCCTTGAAAAAGCGTTAGTGCGTGTCGAAAAGCCTGCTAAAGCCGGTGACAAATTGGCGTTGGCGAAAAAGCCGGTTATTCAACAAGCCTTAGCGGGTACGCATGAAGGTAAGCTGGTGCGTGAGTTGGGCTTGAGCGATGATGAACAGGCGTTGTTACAGGATTTGCATTTGCTCACCATTAAACCGATGATGCTGATTGCCAATGTGGCAGAAGATGGTTTTGAAAATAATCCGTTGCTCGATGCTGTGCGTGCGCGTGCCGTTGAATTGGGTGCAAATGTTGTACCCGTTTGTGCGGCGATTGAAGCTGAAATTTCCCAATTAGATGATGATGAGAAGTCGATGTTTTTGGCGGAAATGGGGCTGGAAGAACCCGGTTTGAATCGGATTATTCGTGCTGGTTATGAATTGTTAGGCTTTCAGACGTATTTTACCGCCGGGGTGAAAGAAGTGCGTGCTTGGACCATTCCTGTTGGCGCGACAGCGCCACAAGCGGCTGGCGTGATTCATACCGACTTTGAACGGGGCTTTATTCGCGCTGAAGTGATGTCTTATGATGATTTCGTTGCTTACAAAGGCGAAGCGGGCTGTAAAGAAGCCGGGAAATTACGCCTAGAAGGTAAAGAGTATTTAGTAAAAGATGGCGATATTATGCATTTCCGCTTCAATGTGTAAAGGCATTAAGAAAGTGCTGATATGAAAAAGGAAGCTTATAGCTTCCTTTTTTATTGCCGTTAACCTGTTACTCAATGCCTAGCATTTTATGCGTCTGCAGGCTGAGCTTCCATTGTGGATGTGCTTTGCAGTAATCGATGCAAGCTTGCGTATAGTTGGTGGCGAGCCCATCAATGGGTTGAAGATAGAAATGACGAAAATGGAGATGGACAAAGTCTGCTGGATCGACAGGGTGCATGGGTTGTGGCCATACCAGTTTCAGCTCGTCGCCTGAAGTAATGAGCAGACTGGTATTTGCCTTGGGGCTGACACATAACCAGTCTGGTTGCGCTTGCAAGGCGACAGTTCCGTTCGTTTCCATGGCAATGACAATGTTTAGCGCGTGCAGAGCATCTGCCAGCGGCTGATCGAACTGCAGGGCTGGCTCACCCCCAGTTAATACACAAAAGACTGCTGTAGCGCTATCCTTGGGCCAAAGAGATAAGATGGTTTGTGCTAAAGCCTCAGCTGTGTATTTGCCGCCTAGGTTGCCATCCGTGCCGACAAAGTCGGTATCGCAAAACTGACAAGTGGCTGCTGCTCTACCTGACTCTAGCCCATTCCATAAATTACAGCCGGTAAAGCGACAAAAAATGGCAGGGCGTCCTGCATGCTGACCTTCGCCCTGGAGTGTGTAAAAAATTTCTTTGACGGTATAGGCCATGTTGATGCAATTCACTCAATCGAAAATCAATCGCTTATTTTACTGTTATTAGCGCTTAAGCAGCAAATAAAAAACCGATCCAAAGGATCGGTTTAATCACTGAATTGATTATTGGTCTTCGATTACTTACGGTAAGCTGGACCATTCAGAGTCAATCCATTGCTCATGTAAGATTCATAAAGCTCTAGCGCTTTAAACTCTTTACCATTTGCAGGGAATGGGAAGCCACGAACTGATTCAATACAGCCAACGTAACGTTGTTGTAGAGTAACGATGTTACCAGCACTCGCACGGTACACTGGGAAGTGAGTAACGTGACCTAGCATGGGTGATAGGATTTCAGAGCGAATTTTACGCCCAGCACTGCTGACGTGACAATTAGCACATGACTGATTCAACTGACCACGACGGGTATGGAACACCATTTCACCTAATTTGTAAGCTTCCAACGCACCAGGAGAATCAATTTTGACGCTGATTTTTTGACCGCGAGACTCATCTGCTAGGTAAGTGAGCAAATCGCTTAGTTCTTTATCTCTGCCTGCATACGCATAAGGTTTTTCACCATTTGCTGTGCGACATTCATTGATTGCTTGCTCAAGGTTAATCACTTCACCACGTGCGTCATCAAAGTAAGGATACATAGCCTTCACTTTTTTGAGGTCGCCATTTAGGCCAGCGCAGGTGTTGTAAGTTTTTCCGTTGGCAAACGGTTTGTTCCAAAGTTTCTTGCCTTCGTCAATATGTTCAACGTAAGGTGGGAACTCTTCGACGCTTTTGAACTGCTGGTAAGCATCATCACTGAAGATCAGTGCGCCATGACCAAAGTCATCCAGCGTAATGGGTTTACCATCAATTTTATTACTGCCGTGCATATCCATCATGTACTTGATCATCGCTTGACGATCAGCTTCTGGATTAACGGTTTTTGCATCATTTGCAGTTGCAGTCATACTGCCTGTTGCAAGTGATAAGAATAGGGTTGTTGTGAGCAGTTTATTATTCATTTTTTGATTTCCCCTATGGTGGGTCTAGCTTCTGATAGAAGGGGGTAGAACAGGCGAACTCACGCTCGCCTGTTCAAGCTTAATGGCTTAAGCTAGGTCTACGGTTTGAGTACCCGCATCACCTTTGTTAGAAGTACAAGAAACTTCTACTTTGTCACCAGCTTTACCAGTTACACGGAAAGCCAAGAATGGGTTTTGAGAAACCGCACCTGACCATTCTGCAACCATTGCTGGAGCGCCATTTACTTTAGCTGTTACTTCGTTGATGAAGTCAGCTGGGTAAACTTCGCCAGTTGCTTTGTTTTTACGCGTACCAGTTTCCATTGGGTGCTTGAATAGCGCTTTGATCTCAAAAGCGTCACCCTTGTTTTCTGCTTTTAGGCGGAAAGAAATGTCAGCCATGATGTAAATCCTTAAATTTGTTTGTACGATGATTAAGTTAAGTCAGTGTGCTGTGCGCGAAATTAACCGCCACAACCACCGATAGTTACTTTAACTTCTGACTTAGCTTTGTACAGCTTGCCACCAGCTTTCACAACAGCAACGACGTCTTGAGTTTCACCCATTTTCAGACGAACTGAAGTAAAACCAACGCCAGCACCAGAGAATTTAGCAGTACATGCTAAAGGAACTGGATTTTTCACCGCGAAAACAGCAATTGATTCAACACCTTTCATCGCTGAAGCGTCAACTTCAACTGGTACAACAGCACCGTTTTCTGCAATTGATGGCGCTTTCAATTTAACGTCTGCAGAGTCAGCAGCGTTAGTAGCACCGAAAACAGCGGTCATGCCATCATCAACAGTTTTAGTAGCGAATGCTTTTTCATTCCAAGCAGCTAAAACAGTGTTAGGCGCTAGAATACCAGCGTTAACAGCAACTGCAGTTGCGCCAGTAGCTAGACCAGCTTTTAGGAAAGTTCTGCGTTTCATGCTTAGGTTTCTCCTTAGCGAGAGTGGTTATAAAATTAAAGGGTGTACATAAAATCAACAATTTTGTTGATTTCATCGTCAGTTAACACTTTGTGCTTACCGAAAGGCAACATTTGAGATTCTGGCATCAATTCAACACCTGGCTTACCCCAAATTTTGTCAAACAGCTTTTGACGGTCAGGATAACGGGCTTGCATGGCCATCAAGGGAGGGCCAATTTCGCCTGGTTCCTCGCCACCAGCAATCATATGACAAGCGATGCAGTTACCTTTAGAGTTGCTGAAAGCAAGCTTTTTGCCTTCTTCAACTGTTGATAGCTTCTTCTCTTCTGCTGCAGTTGCAACACTTGCGGTTGCCATAATGGTTGTGACCAATAGGGCTTGAGCAAGTTTGCTTACCCACTGAGATTTCACCATGTTTTCCTCCTGTTCGGGTTTTTGCGGGCCAGATACCAAAAGTAGGTTTATTGTGAGCGTTAGCATCTGGTGCTTGGCAATAGATTACCAACAGTGAGAAAAAACGCAAGTTTTTTCACTCGATTGTTGATTGGGATGTTTAATGAGTACATAAAAAAAAATAATATTTGACGAAACTGCTACAGATTTTCACGCGCTTTTTGCTGTGTTTCTAACCAGGTTTTTAGCAGCAAAATATCGTTTTTTAATGCAAGTGAATGATTGTTTGTTAAGGATTTTTCGGCTCGATCTATTTGTATTTGGCCCAGCTTAAGTGATCCAATACCGGCATAGGCTTTTGCCATAGCGTAGGCTTCTTGCGCACTGTCGTTGCGTTGATTCCAAGCTTGAGCAATTCGTTTCCAAAACTCCCAGCTTTCATTAAATCTTGCGGCGCTTGGTGTGAGCAGGTCAATCACGCTGGATGCTTGCTGTTGTTCGAGTAGCAGATCGGCATAATGTAGTAGGAGCGCGCTGTTGTTTGGGTGCAATTCAATCAGTGATTTCCAGGCTGAGTGGTTTATGTTTTTGCTGGCTTGCAATTGAATGATGTCTGACCATAGGTGCTTGGGCAGGGCGTGACATGGAGGGGAGAGGCTTTGTGTTTTATGGGTTTGCAGCAATTTGAGGTGGCTTTGATAACAAGCCAGTTCGCTAGAGAGTTTGTCATTGCTTTCTGTTTTGCCTGTCAGGTTTTGTATGCGAAGCTTGGCTAAGGCAAGCGTGTTGTCTTGTTGTCGTGCTTGGTAGCTTAGGGTTCGTGCACGTGCGCGACTATCGTTTAAGCGCTTAGTGCTGACAGGGTGTGTGAGTAGCATTTCGGGTATTTTACTGTCGTTACGATAGCGATTGGATAGTGTGTCGAAGAAGTCGGCCATGGCATTGGGGTTGTAACCAGCAGCAGCAAGAACATCAATGCCAGTTCTATCTGCTTCCCATTCGTGATCGCGCGAAAAGGCGAGTTGTTGCTGAGCATTAAGTGCCATGCCGCCCATCATAATGCCCATACCTGCCTGTGGGTTTTGACTACCGACAATTAAGGCGCCAACAATACTGCCCAAGGTGGTGAGCATGCCTTTTTTGCCTTGATCAAACATGCGTGAAATGTGTTCTTGTTGTACGTGTTGTATCTCATGCGCCATGACGGCAGCGATTTCATCTTCTGTTTTGGCGGCTAAAATTAATCCTGTGTGTAAAGCGATAATGCCGCCGGGACCAGCAAAGGCATTGATGTTATTGTCGTTAATCAGGTAAAACTGATAGTGGCGATTGGTGCGTACATGGCGTAGCAGGCGTTGGCCAATGGTACGTACATAATCATTGAGTTCGGGATCGGTGACCAAGTCTGCTTGGCTGTAGATCATTTCTAAGAATGCGAGCGATAGAGTGTCTTCAGCTTGACTGCTGAAAGTGGCACGGTTAGGGCTACCCAACTCGGGTAGGTTAAGTTTTGGTTCTTCTGCAAGCAGGCTTAAACTACTTAGGACAAGCAAGCAGAAGCTGAGCGCTTGTCCTAGCAAGGTGTGCAAGTTATGCGCCCCAGTTTTCCATGATGCGTACCACACGTTTAACACCGTCAACATCACGGGTAACGGCTACGGCGATACGCTGTTCTTCAGTAGTCATTAATCCCATTAGGTAAACGCTACCGTTTTCTACCACAATAGTCAGATGTTTCGATTTAAAGTCGCGCGTAGTGGCTAGTTTTGTACGTACTTTGCTGGATAAGTAACTGTCTTCGGTAATTTGTGTCAGTGTCAACTCACTACCGACAGTTAATTCATTAATGACATTTTTAATGCCGGGAGCGGATTGGGCTGCTTGATGTGCTAAGGCACGAATGTTATCAAATGGAACTTGACCCACCAATAGCACCACTCCGTTATACACGGTAAAACGGATGCGGTTTGGGCTGGCATTCAGTTTTTGTTGAGCAAGAAGTTCGTTAATGCGCTGTGCTGCAGCATCATCCTGAGCGACTTGTGCCTGTGAGCGACGGTCTTCACTGATGGCCATAGCACCGGCACCGACACCAGCACCAATAACAACGGGAGCAGCAACACAGCCAGAAAGCAAGGTGATAGCAGTAAGGCTAATGAGTAGGGGTTTTAATAGCATCAGTTAGGTCTCCTAGTAAGCTGACGAGGCATCAAAGGCCGAACAAATCCATTGTGGCGATTGATGGTTGGTGTCAAATAATACTACATCAAAGCGTAAGTTGCAGTGTTGATACTGCGGATGAGTGAGTAAAAAGTAACGGCTACATTGAATAATTCGTTGCTGTTTAAGCGGTGTAATACTTTCTGCGGCAGAGGCATAACGGGTTCGACTTCGACTGCGCACTTCGACAAAGACGAGTGTTTGGTCGGCTGTTAAGCAAATTAAGTCAATTTCACCTTGTTTGCAACGAAAGTTACGCTGAATGCAAGTGAGGCCTTGCTGCACTAGGTAGGTGGCGGCTAGGGACTCACTGGTTTGACCTTTGGTAAGCGTGCTGGTCATGGCTGCTTGCGATTGATTAATCGGCCATCTTGAATTTGCATCCAGATGAGTTGACGATGTAATTGATTATTTTGGTTCGTCAGCTTGCCAGTTTGCGTGTTGGCTGAATGGGCTAAAGGATTGGCCAGTAATTGATAACTATCCCAGCCGAGAGCTTCAAATAGGCTGGTTGGTGCTGGTGTATTAATGAGATAAGGTGGCGTCAGTACTGAGACGCCATTGAGTTCAGGCTCATTGAATGGGTCAGTGCTTTTACTGGGTAGTAGTCGACTGGTGGCATAGACAGGCCAGTTAATACGGTAGTAACTTAAACTGGGCATGATCGAACGGAGTTGTTTGGCGTTGCCTAAAAAAATGAGTGCTTGTACATCTTGACGCGCTTGGGGTGGGCTGTCAGAGAAATCGCCTCTGACTAAGTTGGTAAGGCGTTTAATCCGATCTTGACTGGATTGAATGCCACCTTCGCGGATAAGCCAATCTCGTAAGTCGGGATTCTGTTTTTCTACGGTTACACTGGTTAGATTAAAGGACAGCGCTTTGGCTTTTTGGTTGAGATAGGCAAGTAAACGCTGATCTCCAGCATCATTGCTGGCTACCACCAGCAGTTGGCCTAGTTGTGGTTGGAATTGCGTGAGCAGTTGATCGATTTCATCTTCAAGGGGAAGCCCAATTTGTAATGAGGAGGTTGGGGTGTCGAGTCGGTTGAGAAAAATATGGCGTTCACTTGTCAGCGATTGAATGCTTTGAATATCGCTTTTGGTTAAGGGCCCAATGATCCAGTCTGCTGAGTAGGCATTGGCTTTTTGCATCAAGGCTTCACCACTCAGCGCATCGTGAAGCAATACGAGTTGTAAATGAGGGTTGTGCGGCTGGTGTTGATGCGCAGCACGAATGCCTTTTTCAATATCTCGATTGACTTCAGCTAGGCTGGGGCGATCGGGAAGGAGAACAACCACTTTTCTTAAGTTTTTTTGCGCTTGTTTGATGCTTTCTTCATTCACTGCTGGGCTAGCTGATGCCAGTGGTGCTGTGGTTTCATCTGTTGTTATGAGTGTCTTGGTGTTTTCTGGGACAAGGATGTCAACCACTTTATTGTTTGGCACAGGTTGATTTTCTGTTGCGACGATGGGTTTAGTGGGTGCTGGCACAGCAGTTTTAACTGGTTCATTCTGCGTGGGTTGAACGACTGGGGCGGGTGCTTTGGTTTGGTTACTGCTGCCACAGCCTGTTAACGTTAGAGAGAGCGGAATCAAAATAGCCAAAAGGTGTGTGTAAGAGAAGCGGTTATTCATAATATACTAGCGTCTTAAAAATAAGGGTGAATGAAACGTGCAACAAACAACATGGGTTTTGCCCGGACAATTATATATGGTGGCAACGCCAATTGGTAATTTAGCTGATATGGGAGCGCGTGCACAGGCAATATTATCGCAGGTCGATATGGTTGCGGCTGAGGATACACGTCATACAGGGCAGTTGTTGAGTGCGTTGGGTATTCGTAAGCCCATGATGAGTGTGCATGATCATAATGAGCGTGCGCGCTCGCAGGAAGTGGTCAAGCGCTTGCAAGCAGGGGAATCGGTGGCTTATGTTAGTGATGCGGGTACACCCGCTATTTCCGATCCGGGCGCTTTGTTGGTGCAAGCGGTTGCGGATGCGGGTATTAACGTGGTTTCTGTTCCTGGTGCCAGCGCCGTGCTCACCGCCATTGCTGCTTCGGGGTTAGATGTGCGTGCGGGATTTTGTTTTTTGGGATTTTTACCGACAACGCAAAAGGCGAAGCTAGCATGGCAAAGTGAATTAGCGCAAAGCCATCGGGTGAGTGTTTTTTTTGAGGCGCCACATCGTATTATGGATACACTCGCTTGGTTGGCCGAGGTTTTTCCGCAACGTCAGTTGGTATTGGCGAAGGAGTTGACCAAGTTGCATGAGCGTTTTGTCCGCGGCACTTCAGAGGAGGTGTTGACTGCATTACAGGAGAATCCTGATTGGCAACGTGGTGAGTTTGTGTTGTTGTTGGATGTCGCGGCAGTGGTTGAAAGCGATGAACCCGTTGTGTCTTTGCGTTTGACTGAGTTGCTGTATCCGTTATTAGCTGAATTGCCCTTGTCGCAAGCGGTGAAGTTGGTCTGTAGTATGACGGGTCTGAAAAAGAAGCAGGTTTACGACTTAGCGCTGCAATGGCAGGCGGATACCTCTAAAAACCCCACTTCGTGGAATTTTTAGAGTCTCCACGTTTATTTTATTTCTGGTGGAAGGGATTAAATTAAAGGGCTATATGTATTTTTCGTGTAACCCTTCTCCCAGCACCCCTTCCCGTTAGGGTTTTTAGATGTCATCAAGCATCTAACGTCGTTTGATGGTGTTGTGAGTGTGACTGTTTTGGCATTTTCTTTCGTGACTTTGGTGCAGCGACCTGCTAGACTGCCTGCGAGTGGATTAAACAATCGCTGGCAGGTAACTGCTGGAGGAAAGTCCGGGCTCCATAGGGCAGGATGCTAGGTAACGCCTAGGCAGCGCGAGCTGACGGAAAGTGCAACAGAGAGCTGAACCGCCGAAGTAACGCAAGTTACTGGTAAGGGTGAAAAGGTGCGGTAAGAGCGCACCGCAGGACTGGCAACAGGACTGGCAGGGTAAACCCCATCCGGAGCAAGACCAAATAGGGGAACCATTCATGCTTGCATGAATAGAGATGGCCCATCTCGTTCCCGGGTAGGTTGCTACAGGTGTTGAGCGATCAACATCGCAGACGAATGATTGTTCACGACAGAACCCGGCTTATCGATCCACTCAATTTCTCTCTTTTTTCTGCTGAAACTGTCGCTTTTTTTGAGCCTTTTGCTCAATTTTTCTTTTTTCTTCATCGCGTTTTTGTCAATCTCATATTTTGCATGACTGTCTTCTTGTATGTATTTTGTTTAGTC
>NCFI01000103.1 GCA_002281095.1 Thiotrichales bacterium 35-46-9
CTGAACTTGTATCTGGTAATTAAAAGTTACTGGGCCGAATCATAAAGTAACCATAAATTATTGTCAATGTTTTTTTAGTACCCTTTTTTTACTCTCGTAAGCCCTAAATTCTGTGTTATGAAAATGAACCCAATCGACTTAAAAAAAGCATTTAGCGAAAGGCTGTATCGAGAGTTTCAGCAAATGAATCTTCCTATGAATAGCCCAACAGAAATTGCTCGTATTTTGAATCGCAAATTGCCGCAACTGTCAGTTACTCCACAAACGGTTAGAAAGTGGCTCTTTCATGGTATTTATCCATCTCAAGACAAGATTATGATGCTGGCGGATTGGTTGGGAGTGTCGGCACAGTGGTTACGGTTTGGCGAGGGCGAAAAGTTTACCGTCAACAAGCTGGCACAACTAACAAGCGAGCATCAAGTGCCAGCGAACCTGTTATTGCTCAGTGCTGAATATGTAGCCCTAATTCCTATTGTCGATAAATTGGCTAGGTTGTCGGCAAAAGACTTACGAGTGGTGAATGGTTTGGTTGAGTTATTACTGGCAGAACAAAATAATCATTAATTCACATACCGCTTGGTCTTGGTTTCTTTGTTCGGTTCAACTGAATGGCTAAGGCCTATTTGCTCCTTCTTGTAATTAGGTATATGATTAACCTATACAAATAAGCAGCGGTAGTCAATTGTCAGCTGCGGCAAACGGAGGGGCGAGTCATGCAAGTCAATAATAGTCTTAATGCCAATATTCTGGCTAATTTGTTGTCTAAGAGTAGCGCGAGAACGAATGAGATTGCGGCACAATTAGCGTCGGGTTTATCGATTAATCGTGCATCAGACAATCCTGCCGGTTTGGCGGTGGCAACGGCAATGACCTCTCAGTCGAATGCTTACACGCAAGGCATGCAGAACAGTAATATGGGTATTGCATTAATACAAACAGCAGATAGCGCCTCGGGAACCATGACCGACTTGCTACAGCGTCAACGCGAGTTGGCTTTGCAGTCGATGAATGGTACCTACAGCGATGCTGATCGTGCCGCCATGAATGCCGAGTTCTCACAGCTCAATTCAACGGTCAGCCCTTGCTGACGAACCTGAGTGCAACCGGCAATGTGCAAAATGGTGCGCCATCACCTGTTAGTATCGCGACTGCTGATGGTAGTGTATCCATCGGGTTAGCCAACTTTAGTCCAGAAGCAACGGGTGGTGTATTTGGTAGCACGGCCTATACCGGCGTCGGCATTGGTAGTCGTGCCGATGCCAGCCTAGCTATCGAACGTATTGATGCCGCTATGGGAGAGATAGGATCGGTGCGAGCACAATGGGGCGCAACGGAAAATCGTTTGGGTGCGAGTATAGAAAATATGGCCAGCGCTAACGTCAATACCTTGGCAGCACGTAGTCAAATTCAAGATACTGATTATGCGCGTTCGTTGGTGAACCTATCGAAAGAGCAAACGCTACAGCAAGCGGGCATTGCTTTAATGGCACAGTCTAAACAGAATAGCCAGCAGGTTATGTCGTTACTGGGTATGAAGTAAACTGTATCAAATAGCCTCGCTAGTATGGCTAACGAGGCTGGGTGTTCAGCTTGGCAAGCTGTTTTGCATCAAGACTTTTTCGAGCTTGGCAATCTTGGGTTTGATCTGTTCGGCGAAGCCATAAGGTGGGTTGATAATCAGCATACCGCTGCCATTCATGGCGAGGGTGTTTTCCGGTCCGGTCATGATACTTAAATTCAGTACCTTCTCGTCATCACCAACCAGTCTTTTCATTTTATTAACAAACGGTAAGGCACCAGCACGCGTTTTCACCGGATACCAAATAGCAAACACGCCTTGACGAAATCGGTGCAAGGCTTTAGGAATGACATCGTAAAGCTTGGCAAAATCGTCTTGCTCAAAAGGTGGGTCGATGTGAATGAGTGCGCGCTTGGCTGTTTTGGGTGGCAATAAGGCCAGCAAGGCTTCGTAGCCGTCACGTTGATGCACATGAATGCGTCGTTCGTTAGCAAAGTTTTGCCTTAAATGCTTCATCGGACCATCCGAAACTTCGCACAGCGTTAGGTCGTCAATTATGCGAAGTTGCTCTGCCAAAATAAACGGTGAACCGGGATACAAGCGCAATTCACTGCCTTCATTGACACTTTGGACAATTGAGATCAATGCCGCCCAATCGGGATCTTTGCTCTCCCAGAGCTTGTCAATGCCGCCTTTCCATTCCCCCGTTTTTTGTGAGGGGGTCGCCGCCAAGTCATAAATGCCTGCTCCGGCATGAGTGTCGTACATGGCTAAAGGCGTGTCTTTACGTTGCAGAAAAGCAGCCAGTTCTAATAGAACCAGATGTTTGAAGACGTCGGCAAAATTGCCAGCATGATAATGGTGTAAATAATTCATGTTAGGATTGTATCACAGTCTCAGCTATTGAAATGGCTCTATTTCGGCATGACACAGCGCGGTTTTTTACCGGCAGCATGGGCAGTTTTCATTTGATAGAGGGCCTCATCTTCTCGTTCACGCAAACTGCTAATACGAGTTTCGTCGCTGGGATGGGTCGACATCCATTCAGGTATGCTTTGTTTACGGTCGCCTTTCATCACTTCCCATAATTTTGCTGCTTCGCGAGGATCGAATCCCGCTTTGGCCATGATATCTAAACCGAGTAAATCAGCTTCCACCTCGTGTGCGCGCGAATAAGGCATAATTACGCCATATTGAACCCCTAATCCTAGGGCAGCCACTGCAAGTTGTGTATTTTGATTGCGACTTCCTGCAATGGCTAGGGCAACCATACCGATATTGGCTAGTGTTGCTGCGCTAACACGTTCATTGGCATGATGCGAGAGGACGTGTGCAATTTCGTGAGCGACGACAGCAGCCAGTCGATCTTGATTGTTGGCAAATTTTAAAATGCCCGTGTAAACACCAATTTTGCCACCGGGTAAGGCAAAGGCGTTCACTTGATCCGATTCAAACAGCGTCACTTCCCAGTTGTCACCCACCACCTCTTTAGTTAATGGGGCGACAACGCAATTAATATAAGCAGTCAGTGCCTTATCTTTACTAATAGGCACTTCCTTTTTCATTTTCAGGTATTCTTGTTCTGCCGAGGCTGCCAAGCTGGCTTCATTTTGCATCAACAACTGAGAACGTCCCAACGGGCTGGTAGAGCAACCTTGCAGTGTGAGCAGTGAAAGCACCAAGGCAGCGGTCAGGCGTTTTAGGTTCATGTGCAAAAGTCCCATTCATAAAGCGAGCTTGCATTATAATAACAAAAACCTGTTGTTTAGCGAAAAGGAAAGTCAATGGCGTCGGTTAAACTGCCGAGTGCACGTGCCCTGCAGTTATTGCATGAGCGCAAATTGTTGCCCGTATTTCCCGGTGTATTAACGCGTCTGGATGAGGTAATTAACAATCCCCATTCGAACGGCGATGATGTTGCGGCAGTGTTGGCAGCCGATGTATTACTGGCTTCACGCGTCATGCGTGCCGCTAGTGGTGTGCGTTATGGGCCAAAACCGCCGAGCTCTTTGGTGGAAGCCGTGGCGCGCTTAGGCTTGGTGGAAGTTCGAGCGATTGCACTTGCTGTTGCCTTTAGTGCCAGTTTTGCTCGTCCCACCAATATTTCGCTAACCGTCTTTTGGCAACACGCCTTTGTTGCCGCTGTTGCCACACGAACCCTAACCCAGTGGTTGAGTGTGCATCGCCAGCTCAGTGTGTGTGATGCGGTGACTGCTTTCTTACTGGGCTTGTCGCATGATATGGGCATGTTATTATTGGATCTGCTAGAGCCAGATCAATACGCACAGGTGTTGCAAGCGGTGCACAATGGAGAGGATCAGTTGCTGGCAGAGCAACGGTTCGTGGGTACGACTCATGCAGTTATGAGTGCCGCTTTGCTGCATCATTGGCATTTTAGTGATCAAATGTCGATGGCTTTGGCTGGTCATCATTATCCGGTACGTTTACAGCCAGCGGTGCAGCATTGGGCTGATGTGGTCTTGTTGGGCGAGGCATTGGCGGCTTCACTGGGTTATGTTAATGGTGTTTATACGAACATTTCTGATATGATGCAGGAAGTGGTTGAGCAGCGACGCGCAGCGATGCAGCTAGATGATGACGTTTGGCACGAAATTGGCTCAATGGTTTCACATCAATTAGAAGAGGAAGGCTGGCTTGAGCTGGCAAACGAGGTTTAATCATAATGGCATCGACAAAATATACGGCAAAATCCTTACATGAATGGTTAGAAAAACATAAGCACTTGCCTAATTTTCCTTCAGTTCTGACCGAATTGGATGCGGTCTTGGCTTCGGAAGAAGTCACTGTGGATGCGGTGGTCGCGGTATTGCAAGTCGATGTTAGCGTCGTTGCTCGTATTATGAAAACGGTGAACTCTGCGCGTTATGTCATGCATGAGCCAGCGCAAACGTTAACGGATGCTGTTTCAAGACTTGGTTTTTCTGCGACGCGAATGGTGGCTATTGCCGCCGCATTTATGGGATTAATGAATACTCCCAAAAGCTTTCCACCACGTGATTTTTGGCGTTCTGCTTTTGTTTCTGCCGTTGCTTGTCGCGAGCTGGTAGGTATGGTGAAATCACACCAATCATTATTGGATCCTTCTTCTGCCTTCACGCTAGGCGTTGCCAGCGATTTAGGGGTGTTCTTATTGGATGCGTGCTGTACGGATCAGTATGCCAATATTGTGGATAAAGTACAGTCTAACCCCTTAGCCTTGGTTAAAATGGAACAACAAGAATTGGGAGTGGATCATGCTATTGCTAGCGCTATTTTATTGCGTTACTGGCGTTTTCCAGAAAGTTGGGTAATGGGCGTAGCGGGTCATTATTTTCCAGCACGCTTACCGAAGGCACAGCAACCATGGGCAGATGCTTTACTGATTGCCGAAAGTGTCAGCTATTATTTAGGTTATGGACATGGTGTTTGTCCTTCCAGCCCGTCAGGTGTTCTGCTTGAGTTAACCAATTTACGCTTGTCTGCTTTAGGTCTCGATGAACAAGATTTTACTCATTTAGCCAGTCGTGTTGCGTTGTTGGTTGAACAAGAGGGATGGATGACATTGGCAGATGAAGTGTCTAATTAATGTATTTTGCCAGTGATGATCGATTTTCGCTAACTGATTTGTGAGTTGCTTAGTTTTCAATGAGCTTTAAGGAGAAGCCTGCTCCTTCTAGTCTTTTAGCTTCGATTTCTAAGTCGAGTTGTGTCAGTGGATTTTGCGCTAACCACCCAGTTGGAAAGCAGAGCGCTAATTGGTTTTCTTTAATCAGTGTTAACTGAGCCTGTATTGTTTGATCTTCTCTGCCGCGATGCAAGCGAGTGGCGAGCCGCAACAGTACCAGCACTTTTGGCAGTACTACCAGACAATCGTCAGGCAGGGTGAGCAGGTCTTTCGCGCTTATTTTGGAGCGATGATGCAAAACGAGCCACGCCAATAAGCGTTGCTCTTCTTGATTGAAGCCCGCTAAGTCAGCATTTTCCAGAATATAAGCGCTGTGATGACGGTATTTGCGATTGGAAATAAAATGCCCCACTTCGTGCGTTAAAGCGGCCCATACCAGTAGCGATTTGAGCGGCAAAATGGCGTGTTGGAGTCGCCAATCTATTTTAACTTGTTCAAAAAAACTGCTCGCACAGTGAGCAACCCGTTCTGCTTGCGCTTGGTCGATGCGACTGGAGGTGAGTAGGGCGCGAATACTGGTTTCGCGCACATCTTGTGTGTGATGCACGCGACCGAGCATGTCTAAAATTAACCCTTCACGCAGTGCGCCTGGGGATACCTGCATTTGTTCAATGCCGAGCAGCTGGAATGCGGCCATGAGCACGGCTAAGCCACCACCGATGACGGGTTTACGATTATCGGACAGTCCTTCGATTTTCACTTTATCCAGCGAACCGCCAGCAAGCAGTGCATCGCGTAGCTTTTCCATGCCAGCGAGCGTAATGCCATCACTAGACCAGCCGTTAGCGATGAGCGTTTCGTGAATGGCTTTAATGCTGCCACTGGCGCCAATGGCTTTATCCCAACCCAAACGTCGTAGTTTAGGTACATGCGGGCGTAATACTAACTGACACGCGTTGAGCGCGTCACGAAAATCGCTGGCACTGATGCGATCAATCAAGTTGAATTGTTGACTGATGGAAACACAGCCCATTTCGGTGCTGGTCATTGAGCGTGGATCGAAGTGGGTGCCGATAATAAATTCAGTGCTGCCGCCACCAATATCCATAACCAGACGTTGCTGGTCGTCATTAGCTAAAAAGTGTGACACACCTAAGTAGATGAGGCGTGCTTCTTCATGGCCGGGAATAATGTCGATTTGTGCGCCCAGAGCTGTCTCTGCTAGTGCGAGAAAGTCGCCTGTATTGCTGGCAAGGCGGAGCGTATTGGTGCCGACAGCACGAATATGCTCACTGGGGATGCCTCGCAAGCGTTGACCGAAGCGGGTGAGACAGGCAATAGCCCGTTCTTGTGCTGCCTGGTCGAGCTGGCCGTCAGCACCTAATCCCATGCGTAAGCGCACAGTTTCCTTGTGACGGTCTAACAGTTGTAGTTGACCATCCACTTCGCGAGCGATGATCATGTGGAAGCTGTTAGAGCCTAGGTCAATGGCAGCGAAGGTGTCGGGTGTA
>NCFI01000104.1 GCA_002281095.1 Thiotrichales bacterium 35-46-9
TATCATATCAGTAAAATCTAATTTGGTTGTCAGTTTGATCATTGAATTTTTATATGTTGCGATTAGTTTTTTCAATGATTGTCCTGTTCGTCTCCATTGTCATCTGTTTGTCACAGGCTTGTCATGAAATTGCGATACAAGCCATTTAAACTGCTGGCTAAATTAGTGTTAGTGGTGGAGAGCCAAATAGTATGTCAAGTAAAGCGCTGTTGTCCGATGCGGTAGGGTTGTCATCTCAGATTTCACAACAAGAAGGTCGCAGTTGGATGGACCGCTTGTTTGTGCGTTGGTTCGATCGTTTGGTGTATCCACTTATTTGGGAAGACCCAGTTGCTGATTTAAAGGCGATGGGTGACATCAGTGGACAAAACATGGTTTGTCTCACCTCGGGCGGTTGCAATATCTTATCTTATTTGTCGGCTCAGCCTGCGCATATTGCCGCGGTGGATTTAAATGAAGCGCATTTGGCATTGTTGGCGTTAAAGCGTACTGCAGCTGAGCATTTGTCGTATGATGAGTTTCATCAGCTTTTTGCTTTAGCTAATGTGCCACAGAATGCGGCTTTAATGAGTGGTTTAATTCCTCATATGCCCGAATTTGCGCAGACCTATTGGGGTCAGGTCGATTTAACCGGTCGCTCTAAGTGGTTTAGTCAAGACTTTTATCACCAAGGATTGCTGGGTAACTTTATCGGTTTCGGTCATTGGTTGGCTAAGCGTTTGGGTTATGATTTGTCGGCAGTGATGCAAGCCAAAACCAGCGACGAAGCACAAGCGATTTTTGATGCACAAATCGCACCTGTATTCGATAGTCGCTTGGTTCGTTGGTTGTCATCTCAAGTGTGGGTGCTTTATGGCTTGGGTATTCCACCGCGTCAATATGAAGTGTTAAAAGGCGACGAAGCACACATGGCCGATGTATTGAAGGAACGCCTGCGTCACCTCGCCTGTGATTATCCTCTCTCTGATAACTATTTTGCTTGGCAAGCCTTTGCACGTCGTTTTAATGCCAGTGAGCAATCAGCCTTGCCTCTGTATTTACAGCAAGCTCATTATGACAGTACGAAAGAAGCCGCTGAAAAAGTGACCATTCATCATCAATCTGTGACCGATTATTTGGCGGTTCGTCCAGCGATGAGTGTCGATGTTTATGTGTTGCTGGATGCACAAGATTGGATGTCGGAAAGTCAGTTAACCGAGTTGTGGATCGAGATTAACCGCACGGCTCGCATGGGGGCGAGAGTGGTGTTCCGTGCTGCGGGTAAAGAATCACCTTTAGAAGGTATGTTACCTGTGGCGCTACTCAGTTGTTGGTCAACCGATGAGGAGGCTAATGACGCTTTCTGGAAGGCTGATCGTTCGGCGATTTACGGTGGATGCTTCGTTTATACACGCATTTGTTAGGGTGAATCCTTGTTGATGAATGACGATAGGGCGGTTAATGCTTGGATCAGTGGTATGCAACAACAAGCCTTAATTGCCAATTGGTATGCTGATGTGCAGTCTGTGGTCGTTAACGATGCTACCTTGCCACTGGCTATTGGGCGCGTAGAAGAAAATCAGACTTATTTGGCTTCACCTCAGCATGGTTTTATTGATTATGCACGCGATGAGTGTGATCAACTGAGTGATGCATCGGCACAGCGCTGGGCGAAATTTGGGCTTTCATTGGTAGAGCCTTGGTTTCGGGCTTTGCGCTTGGATGAATCGGTTAGCATTAATGCTTGGGGCGTTTCCACTCATTTGTATCCAAGCTGGTCAGAGAACACGCTGATGCAATTAAGGGAACGATTGGTTGTGGAACATCCAAAGCGCGCTTTGTGGTTACGTACCTTGCATGAGGGCTATGATGCCCCTTTAATCGAAGTGGCGCAAAGGCAAGGTTGGCAATTATGGCCAAGTCGCGTTGTCTATGGTTTTGATTGGAAAACATCGAGCCAGTGGATGAAACAGCGTAATAATCAGATTGATCAAAAGTTGTTACAAAAAACGACGCTTACTCCTTTGTTTCCACAGGATTTTAACGCTTCTCATGCGCCCGCAATGGCCCAGCTCTATCAACAGTTATACGTCGATAAGCATTCACGCTGGAATGCGCACTACACACCGGCTTATTTTCAACACGCCATTGAGCATCAGTGGTTGTCTTTTTATGGTTTTGCCGATGAGCAAGGTCGGCTGATTGCTTTTATTGGTGTCTTTGCGCAAGACGGTGTGATGACCACACCGATGCTCGGTTATGACACCAGCTTACCGACTGAATTGGCCTTATACCGTTTGTTGATGGCAAGGGTATTGCGTCAAAGCATCGAGCAACAGCATTACCTTAATTTAGGGGCAGGTTCGGCCAATTTCAAACGCATGCGTGGTGGTGTTGCACACATGGAATGGCATGCATTTTATGCCCATCATTTACCTAAGCGACAGAGTCTAGCGATGAAGATAACAGCCAAATTAATGAAACGTTATGTGCCCTCTTTTTTAGCGCGGCAGGCGGTGTAGCTGATGACTGATCAACAGTGGATGCACATGATGACTGACGAAGTACCATCCGAGCCAGCATGGATGCCAACCGATGAGCAAGCTGATGGCGTGCATAAATATTATCGCGCCCTGTTTATTTCTGACGTGCATTTAGGTTCTAAAGGCTGCCAAGCTGAAGCCTTGGCGGAGTTTTTGAAATTTCACCATGCCCCCGTTATTTATTTAGTTGGTGACATTGTTGATGGCTGGCGCTTGAAAAAGCGCCATTTTTGGCCGCAAAGTCATACTGATGTTATTCGTCGGCTATTTACCAAAGCCAAACGAGGCAGTCGCATTGTTTATGTGACCGGTAATCATGACGATTTTTTGCGCCGCTATTCGGGCATTCATTTTGGCAACATTGAGTTGTGCGATGAAGTAGTGCATGAAACGCTAAGCGGGCAAAAGCTGTGGGTATTACATGGTGATGCTTATGATGGTGTCGTAACATGCCATAAATGGCTGGCTTTATTAGGAGACTGGGCTTACGAGAGCATGTTACACGTCAATCGTTGGTACAACAAATTACGCCAATACTGGGGTTTTGGTTACTGGTCTTTATCGGCTTATTTAAAGCATCGGGTGAAGCGGGCTGTGATGTACATTCACGAGTATGAACATTTGCTCATGCGAGATGCTCATAAAGCCGGCTTGGATGGCGTGGTTTGTGGTCATATTCATCATGCTGAAATACGCCAAACCGAGCAGGGTTGGTATGGGAATTGTGGTGATTGGGTCGAGTCATGTACTGCGTTGGTTGAGCATGAAGATGGGCGCATGGAGTTGTTGCGTTATCATGCCGCTGTCAGTAGCGAGTCTTTATCGTCCTAATAAAAAACCCCGCAATGGCTTGCGGGGTCTTATCTGGAAAGTTTCCAGAATTATGGGTTAGTGGTTGTAAGCACGTTCGTTGTGTAAGGCGACATCCATACCTTCCACTTCATCTTCTTCACTGATGCGTAAGCCAACCATAATGTCAATCACTTTCAGAATGATGGCGGTCACAATCACACCATAGATGATGGTAACAATCACACCTTCGGCTTGAATGACCAACTGAGACATGATGGTCATGCCTTCTGCCAGACCTTTGCCACCAAACATAGCATCGACGAAGATACCAGTTAATAACGCACCGACGATACCTGCAACCGCATGGACGCCGAAAGTATCTAAAGCGTCATCATAACCAAAGGCACGTTTGATGCTGGTAGCGGCAACGAAGCTGATCACGCCGGCTAACAAGCCAATGAATAATGCGCCTGTTGGACCTACGAAACCGGCTGCAGGGGTAATGGCAACCAAACCAGCGACTGCACCCGAGATCAAGCCAAAACCAGTAGGCTTACCACGTACGATCCACTCAGCTAACATCCAGCCTAATGCAGCGGTTGCTGTTGCAATTTGCGTTACCAGCATCGCCATAGAAGCCGTACCGTCAGCTGCTAGTTGAGAGCCAGCATTGAAACCAAACCAACCTACCCATAGGAAAGCACCACCCACCATCGTTAGCATCATGCTGTGAGGAGGCATAGCTTGAGCGCCGAAACCTTTGCGTTTGCCAATCATAATGGCAGCCACTAAGCCCGCAATACCCGCATTGATGTGTACTACGGTACCGCCTGCAAAGTCTAAGACACCATCTTCAGATAAGAAGCCACCGCCCCATACCCAGTGTGCAATCGGAACATAAACGAAGGTAATCCATAGTGCGGTAAATAACAGAATTGCCGAGAACTTCATACGTTCTGCATAACCACCGACAATAATCGCTGGGGTAATGATGGCAAAGGTCATTTGGAACATAATGAACAAGACTTCAGGAATGGTGCCGTGTAAGTCGTCCGCAGTAATGCCTGCTAAGAAGGCTTTAGACAAATCACCAATCACCGCGTTGTAATCGCCACCATCACCGAAAGCGAGGCTATAACCGTAAGCAAACCACACCAGTGTGCCAACGCCAACAATAGCAAAAACTTGCATCATCGTCGAAAGCGCGTTTTTAGAGCGCACCATGCCAGCATAATAAAGAGCCAGACCCGGAATGATCATTAATAAAACTAAAGCGCTGGAAATGAGCATCCAGGCGGTATCGCCAGCACTAAGGGTAGCCACTTCAGCGGCGGCTTCACCAGCGACTTCAGCTGCTGTTTCTTCGGCCCAGCTGAGCATGGGCGTCATTAAACTGCCGACCCCAGCTAGGGTAAGCAAGGCTTTTTGAGCAAGTGCTTGCATAATGGTTTCTCCTTATGAGTAAAATGGATTAGAGCGCAACTGAGCCGCGTTCGCCAGTGCGAATACGGACCACTTCGTCTAAATTAGTAATAAAAATTTTGCCATCGCCAATTTTGCCAGTGTGGGCGGCACCAATCAGGGCTTCCATAACGCTGTCAACGCGTTCGCTAGCAACGGCAATTTCCACTTTAATTTTTGGTAAAAACTCGACCGTGTATTCCGCGCCACGGTAAATTTCGGTATGGCCTTTTTGACGACCAAAACCTTTGACTTCTGTTACGGTCATGCCGTGGATGTCGAGCGTGCTCAAAGCCTCTCGTACATCGTCGAGTTTGAAGGGTTTGATGATAGCGGTGATCAATTTCATGATGAGTCTCCGTGTTTTAGAATAGTGATAAGCAATATCATAATAGCCTTTATCGTGCCAATTAATATAAATGTATTTATATCAACAATATGAGTTAAAT
>NCFI01000105.1 GCA_002281095.1 Thiotrichales bacterium 35-46-9
AAAAAAAAGAAAAAAAGGCCATAATAATGAACGATAAACATAGCTAACTTTAATCATAGTTTACCTTTATCACAACCTCAAATTCTGCGCCCATCTTATCATTTTTCATAGAATCATCTACTTTTAGGCGCAATTGCTGACGAGAATCGACATTAAATGGAACTTTAACCAACTGTGCAGAAAAAACTCCTTTAGGCTCAATCTCATTAAGTTGACGAATGAGCATATCAACGCGATCTATCTTATCAGACAATCGCGACTGTGGTTCAACTTCAATTTCAAGAATTAAGGAAATATGGTCGAAACCCAATTTAACACCATCACTACTCGCATTTCCAGAAGGCAAGATTGATCTGGAGAAATCTAGTTTTGTTAGATGAATATCTGAATAGTCAGCTAATATTTTAGAAATAGGTACAAGAAATGGAAAAACATCTCTTTCTTGTTGCATCGCATTAATGGCATCAATAGCTTCCACTGTTAACTTTAAATGTTGTAAGCTATAGCTATTTGTTTCACCATTTTGATTATGTATTGCAAAACGATCAACATATGCCCGATACTCCTGCTGCAGACCTATCATACGTTGCACGCTTTGTTCAGTTTCATGCAGATAAGTCAAATGATTAAGAATGTAGCCTATCAATAAAAGGAAGAAACTTGAAACCAGCATCCATAAAGCCAGCCTAGCTTTCTTAACTTGATGAACCTTTCCAACTGCGTTAGGATAGTAATCAGATGCCAATTGTGCACTACTCAGAACAAGTACCAAAAATCGATCATACAGATGCTGCTTTGCAACACAAGACATTAACGTCTGCATATCGGCAAAATGACTGTCTTCACTTAATACAGAAAAACTAGTTTGTGCAAAAAAAGTGCTCGCCTGCTGACGATCATCATCATCCAAACCGATATAGTAAATATGCAACCCATCTGTTGCAGAAATCATTTTTTGTGATTTAGCAAACTTCTCTAATACGTTTAACTCCTGTAATAAAATCTGCATTTTCCCTTCATAATCATCTGCATCTAAATGAACTTGTCTACTAGTTCTAATCACACCATTAACAAATAATAGCTGCCTGAAGTCTTGCTCACCCACACGAACCAACATAACAATAGATTGACTTTTTAACCTGATTTTAGAAGATCGAGTATCAAACCAAGTATTTATTAGCATAGTGTACAATATAGACATACTAGAATGAATTGAGTCGACCAAAATCTCTGCTTCATCAAGCCAACTCATTAAACTAATGACAATAGCATCTTCATTAAATCCACTTACCAACAATTCTCCCTTAATTGAACTCCATGGCAACTGAATAGATGATGAAAATTGATAACGAGAAAAAGCTGTTACAGGAAAACGTCTTTTTTGTTGTCGTTCAGCGTATGTTCTTAATTCCCACATATAAAGACTAGGATGATGATCGACATAAAGCTCTTCTTCCATCAAATCTAGAATGAGTTTAATACGCTCAACCTTATGTATTTTTAACCAATGTGTTAATGCTTTTTGGTTACTTTCTATCTCAGCCATCGTAACCACAAGATGATGCTTCAGCTTAACACAAACTAATTTGGCTTGTTTTATGACAACAATATATTCAAACATCATCGAATATTACCCATGATATCGTAGACGGGTCCTAATGTTGCCATCATCACCCATGCCACCAAGACCGCTAGAATAAGTGTAATAATAGGCTCTATTGCTGGCTCAACTTTTTCAATCAACTCTTTAGCCTCACGATCATAAAAATAGCTGATATTTCTAAGAGCCTCATCCATTCGACCAGTTGTTTCTCCTACTTTAATGAGCTTTAAAATCAGTGGCGGAAAAATATTAACCGAAGTGAAACTATTTGCAATACTATTTCCATCTAAAATCAATCGCTCAACTTCTTTCAAATGATCAAAAAGATAATCATTACCTACCACCTTTCCGGCCATACTAATAATTTGCTGCAAAGAAACACCTGCTGCATACATGATTGCCATCGTGCTCGTCATTCGTGCAATTTTCAATTTAAACAAAATAGAGCCAATAAGTGGCATTTCTAATTGCCACTTATGTACTCTCTTACGAAAAGCATCAGAACGATTCATCAACCACTTAAAACCAATAAACAGGCCAATAATACTCACGAATGTAATATGCCAATAATGAACAAAGTAATTAGAAACTGCGATTAAAGATAGTGTTAAAAAACCCAACTCTTGCCCCATACTTTCAATAAACTTGACTAGTTCTGGAACTAAAAAAATCATTAAAAAAGTGATGACTAACATGACTACAGAAAAAACAATGCTGGGATAAACCATAATCTTTTTAGCTTTGGATTCCAGTTCATCTTGCCAGCGCATATTAACGCCCAAATCATGCAAAATCAATTCTAACTGTCCTGTTTTTTCACCGATAGCAACTAAACTGATATATACTTCATTGAACTCATCTGGATAACGAGATAAGGCTTCTGCAAAAGTAGCTCCATTAAGCATAGAGTCATACAAGCCTGCAAGTACATCACGAAAATAACCTGCAGGAAAAGAAGCTTGCATATCATTTAAGATATCTAAAAGTGGCACTCCAGAACGCAATAATTGTTCAATTTGAAAGGTCATGGTAATAATATCTTTATTACTCACACGCTTTCGCTTTAAAAAAGAGAATTTATCCTCATGCGTACGCAATGAAAGAAGCTCGACTCCCATTTGTGCTAATTGACGCTCTGCATCAGGTAAATTTGTAGCGATTAAGTCTCCCCTAACTCGCTTACCTTCTCTGTTTATACCAAGATAGACAAATTTTTGCATAAATTACACAAACTCTGTCAAATCAATAACACGCGCCAACTCTTCAAGACTCGTTGTGCCATCTAGAACCAATCGAAAGCCCATCATAGCCATTGATTGAAACCCCTTGGACTGAGCACATTCGACAAAAGGCCTACCTGAAATACCTTGAAGAACCATTTCATCTAAATCAGCATCAAAACGTAACACTTCTACAACAGAGACTCGCCCCCTGTAGCCTGTATGATTACAATGCTGGCAACCTTTCGCTTTTCGAAGTCTTAATAGTTGATCTACAGACTTACCCATCAATTGCTTTTCAAAATCCGTGGCCTCATAATCCTCAGAACAATGACGACAAAGTTTACGCACAAGTCGTTGAGCAATAATGCCGATGATATTACCAGACAAAATAGACTTTTCGACCCCAATATCGAGCAATCTCGGAATGGCTCCAAATACCGAGTTCGCATGCAAAGTAGCATATACCTGATGTCCTGTCATAGCAGCACGCACTGCCATGGTAGCAGTATCCTCATCCCGAATTTCACCTACCAAAATAACATCGGGATCTTGACGCATTAACGATCGAATACCATTTGAAAAGGTAAGACCTATATCATCATTCACATTCGTTTGACGGATCATAGCCATAGGATATTCAACAGGATCCTCTAACGTCATAATATTAATACCAACTTCATTCAATTGGTTTAAAATCGAATAAAGTGTTGTGGTTTTACCAGAGCCTGTTGGACCCGTAACTAAAAAAATACCGATTGGTTTAGCCATCATATACTGGATTTCTTGCAACACATCTACCTGTAGGCCTAAGTCCTTCAGAGGAACAATGCCTTTTTCTCTATCCAGAATACGCAACACCAAATTTTCGCCATGTAATGTTGGTTGTGCCGATGCACGAAAATCAATTCGTCGACCTGCGACACTCAGGCTGATTCGTCCATCTTGTGGCAAGCGCGTTTCGGATATATTCATTTCTGCAATAATTTTAAGTCGCACTAACAAAGCTGGCCAGAAACTACGATGTAACAATCGAATCTGCTTCAATACCCCATCAATACGATAACGAATTCGGATAAAAAACTCTTCCGGCTCAAAATGAATATCTGAGGCATTTTGCTTTACAGCATCTGTTAACAAACTATTCGCGAGGCGCACAACAGGATGAGAATACTCATCATTTTGCGTCATCACCATTACATTCACTTCACCCGTTTCCAGCTCTTTCAAGATACCATCTATTGATAGCTCATAACCATAATAGTGATCGATAATTTCTAAAATTTCTTTTTCAGATGCCACATAATAATCAAGACGCATATCCCTATTTTGAATATGACGACGTAACTTATCAATGGTAATAATGTCTTCAGGATTAGGTAAGGCGACCTTGAGCAATTGTTGTTCCGAATCATAGGCTACCGGCATCACCTTATGTGCACGAGCAAAAGGTTCTTGAATAAAACTCAACGCCTGAGGATCAGGAATAATACCTGCCAAACTGATCGTACGAAAACCAACTGACTGCCCAACAGTATCCCTTAGTGCATCTTGAGATAGAAACCCCATATACTCTAAGATTTCGCCTAGTTTACGCCCTGTTTTACGCTGCTCAACCAGCGCAAGTTTTAACTCATCATCGCTGATCAGTCCCTTAGAAATAAGCAAATCACCAAAAAGTAATGGTGTCTTAGACGTTAAAGTAGTGTCCAGCATTACTTACTCTTCAAATAAACGACGCGTTTGCAAGTAAGACACTCGCTCATGAATCATAGTCTGATCTATTTTCGTTAAGCCCGAGTTGGCTTGAGATAACGCCACTTGGTAATGTTCTAATGCCAGACGGTGTTTTCCTAACTGATCGTAGCTAATCGCCAAATTTAGACGATAATCAACTTGATATGGCTTCTTTCTGACTGCCTCAAAAAAAGCTGACTGTGCCTCTGCCCAACGTTGCTGCTCAACATAAAACAACCCCAGCCTATAACTGGCTTCAGCCACATTTTCTGAGGATCGCTGAGCCAATTTTAGCTCAGTTTCAGAAACTTGATCATTTGGAGCATCTTCCAAAATCCTGCCTGTTGCAAAAAGAACTTCTTGATCTTTAGGATACAAACGGCGCAACTGAAGCGCATAACCCAAGACAATACTCTGATCACTGCCATTACTCTGACTAACCGCCAACATACCCAACAGAGCATCTCTTTGTTGCGGTTGTTTTTCCAATACTTGTCGGTAAAGTTGTTCTGCCTGAGCAACCTGACCTAATTGCCAAGCTTGGTAGGCAGCAACTGTCAACGGCAATCTAATTTTGACCCACTTTAGGTTTTATTCGGCAATTGAATTTTGACCCACCCTATTTTTACGCTTTGATCGCAATTGGCGCAATGC
>NCFI01000011.1 GCA_002281095.1 Thiotrichales bacterium 35-46-9
TTGGCAGAGTCTCTAAAAACCTGACTAAGCTCAGTTTTCAGTACTCCCATTTTGCATCGCAAACGCGCATGAAACGAAGTCATTGGTTCATAATGCATGCTTAAGTCTACACCAGTTAGTCTATTTTGTCATGAGTTGCGACATTAAAGCACCTTAAACTGCCCAATCTGAAGATAAGTTAGCACTTGCTCTAACTGTTTTTGCGTCGACACATCCGCTTGCAATCGGAGTTGTGCCTGCATCTTTTTCATCCAGGTTAATTGACGTTTCGCCAGACTGCGCGTTGCCGATAAGGCTTGTTGCTCCATTTCAGACGCATCAATTTCACCTTGTAAAAATAAAGCAACTTGTCGATAACCAACGCAACGCATGGAAGGTAAATCTAATTGTTGTTGCGTCGCTTGCATCACCGCTTTCACTTCATCTACAAAACCCTGTTGCATCATTAACTGCCAACGCTGCTCAATGCGCTCATGCAACCAAAGCTTACTAGGAGGTTCAATAAACACAACACCCAAATCAAGTTCTGTTGCCTTGCGTTGCTGCTGTTGTTCGGTCAGGCTAGCCCCTGTCAGCGTAATCACTTCTAACGCCCGTAAAATTCGCTGAGGATCATTGGGATGAATGCGACTGCCAGCAACTGGGTCTAAACGACATAAACGCGCGTGCATGGCGGCTGGATCAACCTCCCATTCTTGTTGCAATTGGGCACGCAAAGCCTCATCAGCAGAAGGTAAATCGGACAATCCTTGTTGCCAACTGTGTAGATAAAGCAAAGTACCACCGACCACAATCGGCAACTTACCCCTTGCTTTAATTTCAGGTACCAAACGCTCGGCATCAGCGACAAAATCCGCTGCTGAATAACTATCTGTGACATCGACAATATCAATTAAATGATGGACCACTTGCCCACGTTCTGACACACTGGGTTTCGCTGTACCAATGTCCATGCCACGATAGACCAAAGCAGAATCCATATTGATAATTTCTGCAGGAATCTGTTGCGCCAATGCTAATGCCAAAGCGGTTTTCCCGGCTGCTGTCGGTCCAGCAATGACCAGTGCATCCATCAACTTACTGCCCCCTTAAAAAAAGCTTATCTAACTCAGACATCGTCATCTGTATCCATGTGGGTCGACCATGATTACATTGCCCAGAATTGGGCGTCTGCTCCATTTGACGTAGCAATGCATTCATTTCTGCCAAGGTGAGCTGCCTATTGGCACGCACTGAACCATGACAGGCCATGCTAGACAGTAAAATATCCTGTTGGCGAGCGATAAAGTGGTCTGCACTTCCCCCTTGATCTACCGAATCAAGCAGTTTGAACAACAAATCACTTAAATCTGCTTTAATCAATAACGCCGGCACAGCTCTCACTACACAACTGCTCTCACCGAGCCAGTCTATGATAAAACCGAGTTCAGCCAGCTGCACCATTAAACTTTCCATTAGCGCTTGCTGATGGACGGACAACTGCACTATCAAAGGTACTAGTAATGGTTGACTGGTTTGTGATAACTCAGACCATTGCCTTTTAAGTTTTTCGTAAACAATGCGCTCATGCGCAGCGTGCATATCGACCAACACCAGACCTTGCCGATTTTCTGCCACAATATAGACACCCTGAATTTGTGCCCTTGCCTGTCCTAGATATTGTCCCTCCTCGACAACCTCTTCAAACATGACTTGAGTTGATGCGACTGAAATAGGCGCATTTTCTAAACAAACAGCTTTACTTTGCCAACTGAGTTCAGCTTGTACTTGAGCCGACCAATCCGCCTTGTCTTCTTTAACCCGCCATTGAATTGCCTGATTAGTCGGTTCGATACGAGAAGTCTGTGGCGGCAAAATGTGTGACGGCTGCATGACGTGTGCATCGTTCAATAACGTGGCTTGCTGGGCAAGGGTTTCACGAATGGCATAACGCAAAGCATCGCTTAAGGCTCGACCATCGGCAAAACGCACTTCGGTTTTGGCTGGATGCACATTCACATCGACCTTAGTTGGATCAAGCGTTAAAAACAATACAAAGGCAGGATGACGTTGACCATGCAGTAAATCATCGTAGGCAAGTTTAATACTAAACGATAATTGACGATCCTTGATAGGACGACCATTGACAAAGAGCCATTGCTGATCGGCACTGGCGCGCGTATAGCGCGGCGAACCAATAAATCCTGATAACTGCCACTCCTCTCGTGCTACAGCCACGGGTAAAACGGCTTCGGCAAAACTATGGCTCACCAATGTCGCCAAGCGTTGTGTTGATGAGTGTTCTTGTACCGGCAATTGATAAATGAATTGCTGATTATGGCGCAAGGTGAAGGCGACCTCGTTATGAGCTAACATGAGCGCAGTCAACACATCAACTATTTTGGCCCATTCTGAACGGGCTGACTTTAAGAATTTTTTTCGCGCGGGGATCGTATGAAACAAACGGTCAATCGCAATGAGCGTCCCTTGCGGATGAGCGATAGGCTGATGCGTTTGAACTGCGCCATTTTCTACCACCAATACCCCACCATGAGGTGCATCCGCCGTTGTTGATGTCAGACGCAATCGCGCAACAGCGCCAATACTGGCAAGTGCTTCTCCTCGGAAACCAAAAGAGTGAACATTGAAAAGATCATCAGTGTGCTGCAATTTACTGGTTGCATGAGCCGATACAGCAAGCGGCAGGTCATCATAATGAATGCCACTACCATTATCACGCACTTCGATTAGGCTTAAGCCACCTTCTTCAATGTGAATCTCAATATGCGTGGCGCCAGCATCTAGGCTGTTTTCCACTAACTCTTTAACAATAGACGCAGGACGATCAATCACCTCGCCAGCAGCGATTTGATTCACCAATAATGGTGATAAGGGATGGATTCGATGAGCTGTTTTATTCACCCGCCCATTATAGCGCAAACAGAGGAGATCAAATTAGCCCTTCATATCTTTAATCATCGCCACACGTTGCGCCATGTTAACAGGCACTTTAAGAACCTGACCAATTTTTAAGGTGCTTTTTTCAGTTAAATTGTTGGCTTTAGCCAAATAGTCAGCACTCGTGCCATGACGTTGTGCAATTTTAGCCAAATTATCTCCCTTATTGACTCTCACATTCGCATAGACCACGCCCGGCTCTGGTTGCACCTCGACGAACCTCACCAACCCACTGACCAACGAACTGGCAAGACGTGCTTGATAAGCACCGTGTTGCAGCAATCTGTCTTGTTCAGGATTCGAAATAAATCCCATTTCAACCAGCACCGACGGCATATCAATATTTTTCAGCACCATGAAGTTAGCCGATTGCACTTGTGAATGTTGCAATCGAATACCAGCTTGTTTAAATCCCAGCTTTAGATGCTGACCTAACTTCTGACTATCATCGATAGAGCTATGCATGGCCACCTGACCAATACTATTGGCTTGTTGACGATTCCACAATTCAACCCCGTCAATTAAATGATGATCAGAAGTATTTGAATGCGCCGCAACAAACTTGGCTAAGTGAGACGATGCCCCCTTATTAGAAGTCACATAAAAAGACGCACCACTGATATTTCTATCTTTATATGAGTCGGCATGCAGAGACAAAAACACATCAGCATTAAGCTCACGCGCGATTTGTGGACGCTTAGTAAGCGAAACAAAATAATCGCCATCACGTGTTAGTACCGCTCTCATGCCCGGCTGAGCATCAATCTGACGCTTGAGCTCTTTTGCAACCGCTAAGGTTAAATCTTTTTCCATGACGCCTGAAGCGCTGACTGCTCCGACATCTTTACCTCCATGCCCTGGATCAATCGCTACCACTAACTCCTTAGTCCCTTTAAAAGGTTTAACACTCAATGGAGCGATGCTGATGGTTTTTAAATCCTGCGGCTGCACAGCAGCCAGCTGCGCATGTGATGGCTTGTGTGTCTTAGCTTTCTGAGCTTGGATTTCTGCGCTAACGGATTGCACGACTTGCTGTGCCGTGCGATGGGCTTTAGTCGTATCGACACTATTTGCCAGCTCAATGACAAAACGTGCCGATTCTCCTTTTTTATGCGGCATAGTGTAACTATTCACCAGTTTCATGGGACGAGTCAGGGTACTTTCAAGCGTCAGTTGCTGTTTCGCTTTTTTAACGGTGACCTGATCCAACGCGCTTGCCATAGGTAACACAAGGTTTTTTTCTAAGCGCGTTTTGACATTACTGGATTGAATAATGAGTTGCTGTTGATTGAGTTGTACTTTCCATGCTTCAGGGGTATCACTGACCAGTACTAGGCGCGTTAACCGGGCATCTTCACCGGCACGCACCGAGAGCAACTCAGCAGCTAACACACTTTGCCCGAGTAAACTCAATGACAAAGCCGCTACAGCACTGAATAACCGTGATTTCATCATCACCCCCTTGTCTTATTAACTAAGACTTTTCAAGCATACTCGCTAGTAATAGATGTCCTAGCTCACTGTGAGCGTTCAGCGTAATTTGCCGATCATCTCCCGACAGTGAAACTATCTGAATGTCACAATCAGCGGCAGGTAACCATCCCTCACCGCGACTGGCCCACTCAATTAAGCAAATGCTATGCCAGAATAAATCTCTTAATCCTAGATACTCTAACTCCTCTGGATCTTGCAGACGATATAAATCTAAATGATGTAAACTGAAACGCTCGGTTTGATAAGATTCAATTAACGAAAAGGTTGGGCTTTTCACGCGCACATTCGGTATCAGAGACTGGATAAATCCCTGACTAAAAGCGGTTTTTCCAGCTCCTAGGTCGCCTTCCAATGTGATGAAGAAACCCTTATCATGAACCAAAGTAGCAACCTGCTGCGCCATTTTGGCGGCGAGCGCTTGTGTTTGCGTAACCGATGTTGAAACCCACTGATGACAATACATGACTAATCAACCGAAAAATTTAACCGATGTCGATTATACCGACTTAGCACAGAAAATTCGTCGCTGGGGTGAAGAACTTCATTTAAGCATCGGCATTACTCGCCCCCTTATTCCACAATCGCATCAACAAGCACTCAACGATTGGCTAGCAAATGGCTATCATGGTGAAATGCATTTTATGACACAGCATCAACAGCAGCGGCTCAATCCCAGTGTCTTGCATGAAGGCTGCATCAGTGTCATCAGTGCACGTTTGGATTACTGGACAGAAACGAAACAGAGCTCATTATCTCACCTCCAAAACCCACAGAAAGCCTATATTTCGCGATATGCCCTAGGGCGCGACTATCATAAGATTTTACGAGCGCAATTAAAAAAGCTGGCATTACGCATTGAGCAAGAAATTGGCCCTTTTCAATGGAGGCCTTTTGCCGACAGTGCTCCCATTATGGAGCACTCACTGGCACAACAAGCGGGATTGGGGTTTATTGGCAAACACACCTTACTCATCCATCCCAAGGCGGGCTCTACTTTCTTTTTAGGGGAACTGCTTTGCAATTTACCTCTACCGACTGATGAAGCAACGGATCACTGTGGTTGCGGGCCTTGCACCAGCTGCATTGATATCTGTCCGACTCAAGCGATTGTCGCTCCTTTTACCGTTGATGCACGCCGTTGTATTAGCTACCTAACCATTGAATATGATGGCGTCATTGATGAATCGCTGAGACCGCTTATGGGAAATCGCATTTATGGTTGCGATGATTGTCAACTGACCTGCCCATGGAATAAGTTTTCAAAAACAAGCCAAGTGAGTGACTTTAACGCCCGCCATCAGTTAAACGACATCAGCTTGCTTACTCTGTGGCAGTGGAGTGAGGGTGAGTTTTTGCGCCATTTTGAAGGAAGTCCAATTCGGCGCATCGGTTACCAACAATGGCGACGCAACTTGGCTATTGCCTTAGGTAATTCGCCATACGCTAGAGAAACTGAACAAGCACTAAGACAGGCCTTGTTAATTGCTACACCCTTAGTTGCAGAACACATTAACTGGGCACTACGACAGCAAGCAAAAAGCGCTAATACACAATCGCTAAGGCAAATTCCGGTATGGGTAACCAAATCTTACTTATGAAGTAGACAATAAAAAAGCCACTGAATTCAGTGGCTTTCATTAGGTTCTGACTAAACAGATCAATGAACAATTTTGGTCATTGCTTCCAGCGTTTTAGTGACCTCATCGGTATCAATTTTTCCAATGAAGAAATCAGATCCCAATTTTTTAGCATCTCGAGCGTTATTTTCAGAGGTCATGGAACTATGAACAGAGATGGGTAATTTATTGAAACGGTTATCGCCACGAATAAACTTAATCACTGTATGTCCAGACGCTTCGGGCATTTCAAGATCGGTTACCACTGCTGAAAGTCCCTTACCATCCGGCAATCCTTGCATATAGTCGATCAGCTGTTTACCATCATCGAAAATTTTATGCGGAATACCTAGCTGATCGAATACAGTCGATAAATAACCACGAATGGCTTTAGAATCATCCGCTGCTAACAACAACTTACCTTCATAAAAGCTTTTCCAGCTTTGCGCTGTTAAAGTTGGACGCAATTTTTCTGCCATATCAGGCATACATTCGACCAGTAAGCTTTCGACATCCAGAATGTAACACAACTCATCTTGACCATTGTGTTTCACCTTAGTTTGGTTAACCACTCGGTTGGTCGTACCCATAGAGTTCACATTCTCTGCAGCTTGTAGCTCATTCCATTCTTTTTCTTCAACACCATGAATATGGGCAACACGGAATCCGACAATGTTATTAGAGAAGTCGGAAACAATAATGACCGATTTTTCTTTCTCTTCTTCGCTCATCGGACAACCCAGCCACGTTGGCATGTCAATTACCGGAATGAAGTTACCGCGCAACTGAATCATGCCTTCAATCAAGGGATGAGAATTAGGGGTTTGTGCAACGGGGAAACGTCGACCTTCAATCACTTCCCGTACCTTGAATACGTTAACACCATAAAAAGTTGGCGCTTTATCCCCAAATTCTTGACGCATTTGGAAGATCATCAAGCTCATTTGATTATTGTGTACCAGATTGGCAGTCTTATTGATTGAGTTCAGATCCATGGGTAATCCTTATGACGAATGTGGCTTGTGTTGCTCGTTCTAACGCGCTTTACGCCATTATAATCACAAACGATATCATAAAGCACCGCCCTAGCGCATTGTGTCGCAAAAATTTCATCATAAACGATCAAAAATAGAGCCGTAATAAGGGCTAAACAACTTAGCATAAACACGAGTCGCATAATCATCTGTCATGCCGGCAACATAATCACACAATAAACGCATTCGTTCTTGCTCCGATGTGGCAGCATCTAACTTGGCCAAACGTGAACGAGGTAACAATCTTTCTGGATTTGACCAAAGCACTCGGAAAAGCTCCATCACCGTTACCTGTCCCTTGTATTCAAAAGATTTGACTTCCGGAATACTAATCACATGATCCCAAACAAACTGCTTTAATACGCACAAAGCTTGAGCTGCGGGTTGAGTTAACTGAGCTTGATAGTCTAACAGAGGATGCTCAAAGCGCTGTTGTTGATGCAATTCAACACCATGAATAAACGAACCCACTAAATGGCTAATGCCTCGTTTCAGTGAACGAGAGTTGCCCTCAAACAACCATTGCGTAATTTGTTGGGCATCAAACAAAGTCGATTGCGCAAAGATAGGCTGACTCATCACCTCGGCTTGCCATAAGGCTCGATGAATCAATCCCATGGCAATGGCGTCTTCTAAATCGTGTACGCCGTAAGCAATGTCGTCAGCAATATCCATGATGGAGGTATCTAAAGCGTGATAAATGGGCTTGGCATGGCTCTCTGTACGTGCTTCAAAAGCAACGAACGCTTGTTGATCCTGTTCAGAAAAAGGCGACAACACCCAATCTCGTACATCCGACTCTTCCTGAAAAATGGACTTTGGCGGCAGCCAAGGGCGCATATCCAAGGTCTTAAAGTCATAATCCTGATGCCAACAGGCTTGCTGATAAGCCTCGTCCTTGCGTACCACATCTTGGTAGATAACAGGATATTTAAGTACACCCAACAAGGTTCGACGCGTTAAATCCTGTCCGTGCCGTTCGCTATGCTCACCCAATCGCGCCAAAATTCGTAAGGTCTGACCATTACCTTCAAAGCCGCCATGATTGCGCATCATAAAATTAAGTGCCACTTCACCACCATGGCCAAATGGGGGGTGACCAATATCATGCGCCATACAAATGGCTTCCATCAAATAAGCACTGGGCAACCAAGCAACCCCATCACGACAAGTACTGTTACGTTGCAGAAACTCAACGATACCTGACCCAATTTGAGCAACTTCAAGAGAATGCGTCAAACGGGTACGGTAAAAGTCACTTTCGTGCAGCCCTAACACTTGTGTTTTCGCTTGTAAGCGGCGAAAAGAAGCAGAATGAATAATGCGCGAACGATCCTGAGCAAAACCGTCTCTTTTTTGCGGATTGATGGCACGAGGCGCCCCCCAACTACGACGTTCAGTCCAAAGCGGTAAGTCCTGTTGTGGATTTTGGGGCATGTTCGTTCTCGCTATGATAAAATTACGGCATTCAATTTTTAATAGAAAGTCAGGTTATTCTTTTTATGCGTAGCAGTCAAACCCTTCTTGCCACTTTACGTGATACTCCCTCCGATGCGGCTGTTGTTAGCCATCAACTCATGATACGTGCTGGCATGATTCGCCCACTGGCGAATGGTCTTTATACTTGGTTGCCATTAGGACTGCGCGTGCTACGTAAAGTCGAGCGTATCATTCGTGAAGAAATGGACAAATCAGGGGCGTTAGAAGTGACCATGCCGGTGGTACAGCCGTCAGAGCTATGGCAAGAAACAGGACGTTTTGAAAAGTACGGCAAGGAATTGCTGCGTTTCAAAGACCGACATGATCGCGATTTTGTCTTAGGCCCCACACACGAAGAAGTCATTACTGATCTGGTGCGTCGCGAGGTAAAGTCTTACAAGCAACTACCCATTAACCTGTATCAAATTCAAACCAAATTCCGGGATGAAATTCGTCCCCGTTTTGGTGTCATGCGCTCGCGTGAATTTATTATGAAAGATGCTTATTCTTTCCATTTAGATACCGACAGCCTACAAAAAACGTACGAGCTGATGCATGCGACCTACTGCAACATCTTCACCCGCTTAGGCTTAAATTTCCGCCCCGTTAGAGCCGATACAGGCAGTATCGGTGGTGATTCCTCACACGAATTCCATGTATTGGCTGAGTCGGGTGAAGACGCCATCGCTTTCTCCACGGTGAGTGACTATGCCGCTAACGTCGAGTTAGCACCAGCCTTAGCCCCAAAAACGCCGCGTGCACCAGCAACGCAGACGATGCAAAAAGTACACACGCCTAATGTAAAAAGCATTGATGATGTGGCAGCTTTCTTCAAGGTATCACCCAGCCAGTGTGTGAAAACCTTGTTGGTTAAAGGCACTGACAGCCCAGCTGTTGCTTTAGTGTTGCGCGGCGACCATAGCCTCAATGAAATTAAGGTCGAAAAATTGCCGCAGGTTGCTGCCCCCATGACCTTTATTAATGAAGCAGAAGTGGCGCAACTCACCGGTGCTCAAGTGGGTAGTCTGGGTGTAACTGGTCTAACCATTCCCATGATTGTCGATCATGCCGCCGCTCATTGCGCCGATTTTATTTGTGGTGCCAATGAAACCGACTACCATCTCACTGGCGTTAATTGGGGACGTGATGCAGCAGAACCAACGCTTATTGCAGATTTGCGTGATGTGGTCGAAGGCGATCCGAGTCCTTGTGGTCAAGGTGAAATCCGTATCGCCCGCGGTATTGAAGTGGGTCATATTTTCCAATTGGGTAAAACCTATTCCGAAGCGATGAATTGCACCGTATTGAATGAATCGGGCAAAAATAGCGTCATGGAAATGGGTTGTTACGGTATTGGTGTTACCCGCGTTGTTGCTTCGGCTATTGAACAAAACAATGATGACAAAGGCATTATCTGGCCAGATGCCATCGCCCCTTATACGCTGGTCATTGTACCGATGAATTTGCATAAATCACCGCGTGTTGCCGAAGCAGCTGAGCAGCTCTACAAAGAACTGCAAGCTATGGGTATTGATGTGTTATTCGATGATCGTAACGAACGCCCCGGTGTCATGTTTGCCGATGCCGAGTTAATTGGTATTCCGCATCGTTTGGTGATTGGCGAGCGTGGACTGGATGCAGGTACCATTGAATACAAACATCGCCGCGCCGAATCTGCCGAACAATGGCCAATAGATGAACTAGTCACTCGACTAACATCTCGATTGGTTTGAGTTCAAAATAAATCGAAGTACCCGTATGTCTAGTCCACTCGCCCCACCCGACAGTATTTTAGTCACTGGTTGCTCTAGTGGTATTGGCTATCGCACTGCTTTACATTTACAGGCACTCGGATTTCATGTCATTGCTACAGTGCGACGACCAGAAGATAAAGATCGCCTTTCGGGTGAATTTAATGTTGTCTTGTGCGATCTTGCAGACTCGACCAGTATCGAAAAAGCGGTGGTTGAAATCTTGCGCTTAACCAATAACCGATTGGCTGGCGTCTTTCACAATGCCGCTTTTGGTTTACCGGGAGCATTAGAAGATATTAGTCGTGAAGCCCTGCGCTATCAATTCGAAACCAATGTATTTGGCACGCATGAGCTGAATCGTCAGCTCATTGCCCACTTCAGACAACAGGGTTATGGGCGTATTATTTTCAATAGTTCCGTATTGGGGTTTGCAGCTATGGCCTATCGAGGCGCTTACAATATGAGTAAGTACGCCTTAGAAGGCATGGCAGACACCCTCAGACTTGAATTGTACAATACCAATATTGATGTGGTGCTCGTTGAACCTGGCCCGATTGAAAGTCGATTTAGAGCTAATGCTTATGCGGCGTTTCAACAGTGGGTCGATGCCTCACAGAGTTACCACCAAACCCAATATCAAGGCATGATTGCCAGACTGAAAAAAGAAGGTGCGGCAGCGCCTTTTACGCTACCAGCAGAAGCTGTCGCACTGGTGGTAGAGCAGGCCTTTACGGCTCGCAAACCCAAAACGCGCTATCGCGTCACTTTTCCAACCCAGCTTTTTTGGTGGCTAAAACGCTTATTGCCAACGCGCTGGTTAGATGCCAGTTTGCGGAAAGCCGGAGGCGGTGGCAAACGTTGACAATACTAATGGTGACCTCTAAAAACCCTAATGGGTAGGGGGACTGGGGGAAGGGATGCACGAAAAATGCATATAACTTGTTGATTAAATCCCTTCCACCAGAAATAAAATAAACTTGGGTACGCTAAAGATGCCACGAAGTGGGGTTTTTAGCGCTGCCCTAATTTGAGTGTTGTACGCGTTTGCTTCGTCTCCAGCGCATAAATACCATGGCAATACTGAACGACAACAGCATCAACAAAGGCATATCGCGATAACGCACATAGGGAGTCTCGCCACTGTAAGCCTGTACCGAAACTAAATGACCAGCCAAGTCATCGCGAGGCTTGGCCACGACATCGCCTTCGCCACTGATACGCGCAACCCCCGAATAGCCTTGATTGGTTACACGCACAACTTCTCGCCCCAACTCACGTGCACGCAAGCGCGTCATTTGCCAATGCTGCCCCGCCATGGCGCTGGGATGAAACCAACCATCATCACTGACCACTAACCACCAATCCGTTGTCGGTGTGACAATGGCCATTTCTAAGCCAAAATCCGCCTCATAACACACAGCCAAGCCCACCTGCTGTTCAGCCAAAGGCTGAACTTTGGGTAATTCGCCCGCCGAAAACTGAGACATAGGCATATTGATGAGTTTGGCGAGCGCCGATAACAGCGCAAAACCTGGGTAATACTCACTAAAAGGCACCAAATGTTGCTTGTCATAGCGCAAACTACCATCCAATGCGGCAATGCTGTTGAAGTATTGACGTCCGTGAATGGTGTCTTCACGTAATGCAACCCCTGTTACTATCTGCGTACCACTCGACTCAGCAGCTTGACTGAACTCACCCAATGCCGGCATCACACTATCTAGGAAGGTAGGAATCGCCGTTTCTGGCCAAACAATCACTTTTGCTCTACCCAGAAAAGACTCACTTGCTTGCTGATAAGCCCGCAAAATGGGTGTTAAAGCATTTGAGTCCCACTTAATGGTTTCTGAAACCTGACCATGCACTAAAGCAACCTGCGTCGCTTCTCCCTTGGCTTCAACCCAGCTCAAACCCGATAAATAACCTGAAAAACTCCAAAATAAGCCAAAGGCTAATGCGACAGGAAACCATTGTACTGATCGCAATAACAACCATAACAAACCTGCCGAAACACTGACGGCAAAACTCACCGCGAGCGTTCCCCCCAGTGGCGCCCAGCCAGCCAACCAAGTGTCTGTATGAGAATAACCGACCAGCAGCCAAGGAAAGCCATCCCAAATCATCACACGCAGCCATTCAGCGCCTACCCAAAAGCTAGGTAAGAGTAACAACGCCCATAAGGCTTTAGGAAATCCGTTTCGTGACCAGACAGCCAATGCTCCCACCATCGCAATAAAAAGCGATAACAGCAATACAAACAGTAACACCACTAACCAAGTAAAACCGAAGGGAACTCCGCCATAGATAGCTAAACTGATGCCCAACCAGCTCACACCATAACCAAAGAAGCCAACGCCAAACGCCATGCCCTCTGCCGCCCCCTGACGCCAGTTACTCGCCGTTGACCAGAGTGACCAAAGGGCAACCAGAGCCATTAAAGTCGCTAACGGAAAGTCGTAGGGCGAGAAACCTAACACAGCAACTGAGCCTATGACTAACGCCAGCACTAGTCTTAAGCCATAGGTTGACCAACCTAGCTTTTCTGCCCATTGGGCAATGACATTATTCTCCATGACCGAGCGTTTCTTCGTCTAACGGGCTAACTTTGAACAAATGCACACGACGACGATCGGCACGAATGACTTTGAACAGCAAGCCCCCCAAGGCCATGCTTTCACCCGTTTGTGGCACACGACCAAATCGAGCTACCAGTAGTCCACCGATCGTATCGGCAACTTCCGTATCTAACTCAACATCGAAAAAACGATTCACTTCTTCAACACTCGAAACGGCTTTCACGGTAAAGGTATTGGCATTCATCTGTAGAATATGCACATCCGCTTCGTCATATTCATCGTCAATTTCACCGACAATCGCTTCAATAATGTCTTCAATCGTCACCAATCCCGTGATGCTGCCATACTCATCAACCACCAATGCCATGTGCAAACGTCTACTTTGAAACTCGCGCAATAATTCAGTGGCACGCTTACCTTCTGGTACATAAAAAACGGGACGATAAAGGGAGGATAAATTTTCTAACTTGCCCACCTGATCGCGCATATAGGCAATTAACAGATCTTTAGTCATCAGCAAGCCAACGAGCGACTCCTTATCATCGCCTGTCACGGGATAGCGCGAATGTTGCGTTTCAAGAATCACTTTCAGCGTATCAGCAAGCGAATCACCTGCGCTGAGCATGACCATTTGCGCACGTGGTACCATCACATCGCGCACCCTCATGCCCGATAAGGACAGAACCCCTTGCAGCATACGCCAAGCATCAACATCAATAATTTGTCGATTAAAAGCATCTTTAATCTCATCCAACAAGTCATCGCGATCTTTGGGTTCTTGATCAAACCAGTGCTTCAAACTGTCTAACCAAGAACCCGACCTAGTGCCATCACCACTCATGTTAACTTTTCCTATTCCGTTATCGTGTAAGGATCGTGAATACCTAACTGCGCTAATAACGCTGTTTCTAAAGCTTCCATTTGCTCAGCATCCTGCTCATTTTCATGATCATAACCTTGCAGATGAAGTAAACCGTGCACCAATAAATGCGCCATGTGATCAGCCAAAACTTTACCCTGTTGTTCCGCCTCTTGCTGCACTACAGGAACGCAAACCACTAAATCACCCAGCAACTGCTGACGATCTTCCCAACCTTCAGGCAGTTCAAAAGGAAAAGAGAGAATATTGGTTGGCTTATCTTTACCACGCCATTCATTATTGAGTGTTTGACTGGTTAACAAATCGACCAAGGCAAGATTCACTGTCGCCTTACCCGCTCCTAACCAAGCAAGGCGGACCGCTTTCATCACTAAAGGCGTCATTAATCCTTTCAGCGATGCGGTTTGCCAATCAATGGTTACAGAAAGACGTTGTGCTTGTCTGCGGCGACGTTGCTTAAGGCGCTGAGCCTGTTGTTGTTTCAAAGCGCTCATAAGCTTCAATAACCCTTTGTACTAATGGATGACGAACCACATCTTTAGAGGTGAAGAAGGTAAAACCAATGCCTTCCACCCCTTGTAAAATTTCACTAGCCTGTCGCAAACCAGAACCGACTTTGTTCGGCAAATCAATCTGCGTCATATCGCCAGTAACGATCACTTTAGAGCCAAAGCCAACACGAGTTAAAAACATTTTCATTTGTTCACTGGTGGTATTTTGTGCTTCGTCCAAAATAATGCAGCTTTCGTTCAAGGTACGCCCACGCATAAATGCCAAAGGAGCGACTTCAATCACATGGCGCTCCATTAATCGCTCGACTTTTTCAAAACCTAACAACTCATAAAGTGCATCGTATAAGGGGCGCAAATAAGGATCGACCTTTTGCGCTAAATCACCTGGCAAAAAGCCGAGCTTTTCTCCTGCCTCCACCGCCGGACGCGTCAAAATAAGCCGTCTAACCTGCTCATTTTCTAACAGTTCTACTGCCCTAGCCACTGCCATGTAGGTTTTCCCTGTACCAGCAGGACCGATACCGAAATTGACATCAAACTGATGCATATTGCGAATATAAGTATGTTGATTGGCTGTTCTAGCCCTAACCAATTTACGATGCGGACGCAACACTGCGTATCCGCTTTCGCTTGATGGCGTTGCCGATTCAATCACCGTCTCAACTTGTGGCAAAGCGGGTAAGGCAGCCATAGCTGTTAGCTGTAAATGCACCTGTTCACCATCCATCAGGCCTTTGAAAGACTGTTGATATAGACTTATCAGTAGTTGCTGTGTTGGCACCAGTAAGTTTGCATCACCACTGACTTGAAAATCAAAGCCAAGATGATTAATGGAAACCCCTAAACGCGTTTCAATTTGTGCCAAATGTTCTTCATGCCAGCCACATAAATTCTGTAACGCCTCATTATCTTGCGGATGCAAGCTAAAACGGATGGTTGAAGATTCACTCATAATGCGTAAATCTGAAAGAATTTTTGACGTGGACGACCAGCATAAACTTCAGCTTCCGGTGTAGCCACCAACTCTCCGCGCAAAGAATTGGGTAAGGCTTCTGTAATACGCACATCCACAAACTGCCCCAGTAAATCCGAACTGGCTTCAAAATTGACGACACGGTTATTTTCAGTTCGACCAGCCATTTCTTTCGGATTTTTACGTGCTGGTCGCTCAATCAACACCCGCTGAACCGTGCCTAACATCGATTCAGAAACATCCATCGTTAAGCGATTTAACCGATCTTGCAATCGCTGTAAACGCTCTTTTTTGGTATCCATCGGCACATCATCTGGCAGGAATGCGGCTGGGGTTCCCGGACGTGGGCTGTAAATGAAACTGAACGAACGATCATAGGTTAGCTCCGCAATCAGATTCATCGTGTCTTCAAAATCCTTGTCGGTTTCACCTGGAAATCCGACAATAAAATCACCCGATAAAGACAAGTTAGGACGAATAGCACGAATTTTACGAATGATCGACTTATATTCAATCGCCATGTGACCCCGCTTCATCAGCGCCAAGATACGATCCGAACCTGACTGAATAGGCAGATGTAAATGACTGACTAATTGAGGAATTTGTGCATAGGCATCGATCAGAGATTGTGTCATTTCCATTGGATGAGAGGTGGTATAGCGCAAACGACCTATGCCTTCAATACGGGCAATCGCATGTAATAATAATGCTAAATCAGCCGTACTACCGTCGGCCATTTCACCTCGGTAAGCATTAACGTTCTGTCCCAACAGATTAATTTCACGCACACCTTGCTCGGCTAAACGCGTCACTTCAGCAATAACATCATCAAAGGGACGACTAAACTCCTCACCACGCGTGTAAGGGACAACACAGAAAGTACAATATTTAGAGCAACCTTCCATAACCGAAACAAAAGCACTGACGCCATTGGCTTCTGGTGTGGGCAAGTTATCGAACTTCTCAATTTCGGGGAAACTGATGTCAATCACGGCTGGTTTTTTACCTTCACCAGAAAGTTGCATCGCTTCATCCAACATAGCGGGCAAACGATGTAGGGTTTGTGGACCAAAAATCATATCGACATAAGGGGCGCGAGCACGAATTGCCTCCCCTTCTTGCGAAGCCACACAACCACCTACACCAATGACTCGACCTGGCTTGCGTGCTTTCCAGCCACGCCAAACACCCAAAGCATCGAATACTTTTTCTTGTGCTTTTTCACGTACCGAGCAGGTGTTTAAAATGACCAAATCTGCCTGTTCTGGATCTTCAACCAATTTATAATTATGTGTTTTTTCAAGCAGTTTTAGCATCTTGTCAGAATCATACTCGTTCATCTGACAACCATAGGTTTTAATAAAGAGACCACGCTCTGCAGGCATCATCTGTTTCATATCCTTTCCATTTTTTTGCTTATTTTAACAGAGAAATCGGCCCATCATCATGACGATAGCGTTAACAAGGCACCCAACGCTGCCTCAACACTGGCAACACCAACCACTTCCAAGCCATTAATCGGCGTTTTGGGCACATTGCCTTGCGGCACAATGGCTTTGCTAAAACCGTGCTTCACCGCTTCTTGCAACCGCTCTTGCCCATTCTGCACTGGACGAATCTCACCCGACAAACCCACTTCACCAAAAGCCAACAAATCAGGGGAAACCGCTTTATTACGCAAACTCGACACAATGGCCAACAACAAAGGCAAGTCGGCACTGGTTTCTGTGACCTTAACCCCGCCCACGACATTGACGTAAACATCCTGATCGCCTGCTTGCACACCACCATGACGATTGAGTACCGCCAACAAGAGCGTGAGCCGATTACCGTCTAAGCCTACTGCTACCCTTCTGGGTGCACCAAAGGCATTATGATCAACCAAGGCTTGCAACTCGACCAGTAAGGGACGTGTTCCTTCCCACAGTCCCAACACAACAGCTCCTGGTGTGGCACCCTGTTTATCTCGATTTAAGAAAATCGCAGAAGGGTTTTTCACCTCTTTCATGCCTTTATCGGTCATGGCAAAAAAACCAATTTCATTGACCGCACCAAAGCGATTTTTGAGCGCGCGCATGAGACGATAGCGACTGTCTTGTCCTTCAATAAAAATAACAGCATCGACAATATGCTCAAGCACACGAGGTCCCGCCACTTCACCACTTTTAGTAACATGACCGACTAAAAAAACCGCTGTACCCGTTTGTTTGGCATAACGAGTTAGTACCGCTGCTGTTTCGCGTACTTGCACCACACTACCCGCTGCAGAGCTAATGGTTTCTAACTGCATGGTTTGAATCGAGTCAATAACCATCACTTGCGGTTGTGTCTGTGTCGCTACGGCTAAAATACTGTCCATATCGGTTTCAGCCAATAAAGACAAATTATCCGCTGGTAACTGCATTCGGTGGGCACGCAAAGCAATTTGTTGCAACGACTCCTCACCGGATACATACAAAGTCGATAATTGCTGTTGCGCTAAAAATGTCTGGACTTGCAACAAAATAGAAGACTTGCCAATACCCGGATCACCGCCAATCAGCACCACAGAACCCGGTACTAACCCACCACCCAGTACACGATCAAACTCGTGTAAACCCGTATGCCAACGAGGCGACTCGGCTAAAGAAACATCGGACAGTTTAATAACAGACGAACGTGCACCTGCATAGCCTACCGAGCCTTTGCTGCTAGCATGACCGCTAGCTGCTAGCTTAGGTGCTGTCCACTCTTTAATACTATTCCAGGTACCGCAAGCAGAGCATTGCCCCGCCCAGCGACTATGTTCTGCACCGCATTCACTGCAATAAAAAGTGGTTTTGTCCGACTTTTTAGCCATGATCTTTGGTCACTTAACCACTTTCAAGTGACTGCGATCTCTTTTCGGCTTGTCAGATGGGCTAGAAGCTGAAGTTGTTGACGCTGAAACCGACTCTGCTTCTTTTAGTGCCTGCTCTAAATCGGGTGGCGCAAATCCCATGCCTTGTGCATTTTCTTTAGCAAAAATAGCCAACACCGCTGGCATAGGCACATGTACTGCCATGGCCTTACCGCGAAAACGCGCTTCAAAATCGATGCTTTGGTCACCTAACTGCAAACGATTCGTTGCTTGGCCGGAAATATTTAATACCAGCACGCCTTCATCATCAAAACCCTCAGGAGCAACCACACCTGGATAGTTAATCTGAATTTGTAAATAAGGCGTACAACCGCTATCGACAATCCAGTCATAAAAAGCCCTAACTAAATAGGGCTTTTGGTCACGCATCATCCTAGATGTCTCCCATTTCAAGCTCTAAATCAGTTAGGCTATCGCGGAAAGCATCGCGCATGAACATGCGTTTGGCGTATTCGTGGAAGGTCTTGTGCGTTTTAGGAATATCAATACCCAAGGCATTCAAACGCCAGAAAATAACCGATAAAGTAACGTCAACAACCGTGTATTCGTCACTCATAAAAAAGGGCTTGTGCTGGAAAGCAGGAGTTAGCTTGATAAATTCTTCTTTCAATAGCTTACGTGCCTTTTCAATGCCTTTTTTATCCTCACCTGCAGTAATTAATTGAATACTCGGCTCCCATTCACGGCGAATGTAATTGAGTGTCTGACGAGCAGTAGCACGAATTTGAGGATCAACAGGCATCATCGGTGGGAAAGGATAACGCTCATCCAAAAACTCAATCATCACTAACGGATCATAAAGCTTTAAGTCACGCTCAACTAAGGCCGGTAAGGTTCCATAAGGACTGGCCAAAAGCACATCTTCGGGCATTGCCTGCGGGTCTACTTCTTTAATGTCCATCATAATATCTTTTTCTTTCACCACAACACGAACGCGGTGAGAATTAAAATCGGACGGATCTGAAAAAAGGGTCATCATACCAAGCTACTCCCAAACAAAAAACAATAAGGGGTGATCATATCACCCCTTGACAAAAAAGATACAAGTTGTCCTAGTGAAAAATGACGTTAAACATCACTTGACGTCACGCCAGAACTCTTTTTTCAATAAATAAGTCAACATGATTAACAACGCCAAGAAGCCTAATACCCACCACCCCATCATCAAACGTTGAGGTTTGGCTGGTTCAGCAGCGTAGTCCATAAAGTTAACTAAATCGCCCACTGCTGCATCAAACTCTGCAGGCGGCAAGCTATTTTGTAACCCTTCTAAAATATGTGGCATAGCAACGCCTGGGAAAAGTTTATTGCTAATCGTTCCATCTTCAGCGCGCTCATAACTTCTTAAAAAGGTATAAAGCCAATCAGTACCACGCAAACGCGCTTGAAGTGATAAATCAGGCGGTACACTACCAAAAGCTTGTTTAGCTGTTTCCGGATTGAGCGTTGTTTCAATCATGTCCGTTGGTTTACCCTGACCATTACGAATGTGCTGAAAATGCGCCACACCTTCTTCAGGACTCCAACCAAGATCACGCGCCGCACGATTAACACGCAAATACTTCATTGAGTGACAGCCCATACAATACTGCGCATAAAGATCAGCACCACGCTGAAGCGAGGCTTGATCTAATACACTGATCTTGGCTTTTTCAAGCGGAATCGGATAACTACCACCACCCGCTTGAGCTACTGAAGCAACCATTAAGGCAACACTCGTCAACACTAATTTTAACATTGATTTCATCCCGTGACCCTCTCTGGCAATGGCTTCGTCTTCTCCATTGGTGATGTTAGCCACAAAATGACAAAGAACGCAAAGTAAGTAAAGGTAAAGATTTGCGACAACAAGGTTAAGAATGGCGTTGGCGCTTGCGTACCCAAGTAACCTAATACAAAGAAACTCACCACAAACAAAGATAAGTTAGCTTTGAACTGCCAGCCACGGTAACGAATTGAACGCACTTTGCAACGATCCAACCATGGCAAGACAAACAAGAACATAATCGCCATACCCATCGCAATCACGCCCAGTAACTTGTCTGGAACAGCACGTAAAATGGCATAGAAAGGCGTGAAGTACCAAACTGGCGCAATATGTTCGGGAGTTTTCATCGGATCGGCCGGTTCAAAATTGGGCGCTTCCAAGAAGAATCCACCACCTTCTGGCCAAAAGAAGATAACCGCCGCAAAAAAGAACATGAACACAGCAGCACCAAACATATCCTTAACCGAATAGTAAGGGTGAAAAGGAATACCATCTTTAGGTAAGCCAAGCTCATTTTTGTTTTTCTTGATATCAATACCATCTGGATTATTGGAACCGACCTTATGCAGTGCCACAATATGCAAATAAACTAGCAGAACTAACACCAGCGGTAACGCAATGACGTGTAAAGCAAAGAAACGATTCAAGGTAACATCTGAAATAACAAAGTCACCACGAATCCATGTTGCCATGGCCTCACCAATAACAGGAATAGCACCAAACAAAGAAATGATAACCTGCGCACCCCAGTAAGACATTTGTCCCCAAGGCAATAGGTAGCCCATGAAAGCCTCTGCCATGAGCACCAGGAAAATGAGCATACCAATAATCCACACTAACTCACGCGGTTTTTGATAAGAGCCATACATGATGCCGCGAAACATGTGAAAATAAATTACCACAAAAAATGCCGATGCGCCGGTCGAGTGCATATAGCGAATCAGCCAACCCCACTCTACATCACGCATGATATACTCAACTGAATTAAAGGCTTCTTGTGCATCGGGTTTGTAACTCATGGTCAACCAAATGCCTGTTACTAACTGATTGACTAATACCAGTAGAGCCAAGGCACCAAAAAAATAAAAAAAGTTAAAGTTTTTTGGCGCATAGTACTGAGCAACATGCTCATTCCAGACTTGCGTTAACGGAAAACGCTCATCAATCCAAGCCAATAAGCGTCCGTTAGACGCACTATCAACGGGTTTTTGTTCAGACATTAAGCCACTCCTTGCTCATTTTCACCGATACGAACCATCGTCTCGGATAGGAATCGGTAAGGTGGAACCTCAAGGTTTGTTGGAGCAGGCACCGCTTTATACACTCGACCCGCCATATCAAAACGAGAACCATGACACGGACAGAAAAAACCGCCCTGCCAATCTGCACTAATTGCACCCGCATTAGGTTTATACAAAGGTGCGCAACCTAAGTGCGTACAAATACCGACCATCACCAAATATTCAGGCTTCAATGAACGATATTCATTTTTTGCAAAATCAGGTTGTAATGATTCTGCCGAATCGGGATCACGAAGATTATCACGAACCCCTACCAAAGCATCAACCGATGCCTGCGGACGACGAACCACCCAAACAGGCTTACCACGCCACTCAACTGTCAACATTTGCCCTTCCGCTAAGGCAGACACGTCTACATCAACAGGCGCTCCAGCAGCTTGTGCTTTTTCACTTGGCTTCCAAGAAGAAACAAAAGGCACAGCAACAAAAGTTGCCCCAACAGCACCGACAACACCGGTAGCCGCAACCAAGAAATTGCGACGTTTTTGATTGACTGGTTCTGTCATAACGTTGCTCCGTAACTAAAAAAATCTGATAAAACAGTAATGAGGCGCTATTATGCCTCGAAACCAGTTCGTGTGGGATTACAAATTTTTATCCCTTAATAAATATTTCTTATTAAACGGGATTAGTCAATTCTATATAACGATGTTCTAATGCGTAAGTTTCAGCTAATTTGTCGCCCAAGGCTTGCACGCCGTAGCGTTCAGTCGCATGATGACCAGCGGCAATAAAATGAACACCCGCCTCAACAGCCTGATGATAGCACTGCTCAGATACTTCACCAGTAATAAACGCATCAATACCTTGCTCAATCGCTTGTGCAAAATACCCCTGAGCACCACCCGAACACCAAGCAACACGTCTTACCTGCTGTGGACCCGCGGCAATGACTAATGGCTCACGGCGCAAAGTACGACGAATACGCTCGACAAATCCATCTATCGGTAACGCAAAATCGAGCGTTCCTGTACGCCAGACACGTTTTGCATCACTCGCATCATCTTGCAAATTCCATAATTTAGCTAACTCTGCATTATTACCAAACTCTGCGTTCATATCCAGCGGCAAATGATAAGCAAACAAATTCATGTCAGCCTGCATCAAGCGACGAATGCGTTGCGCTTTGGCACCGACAATGGAAGCACCTTCATTACGCCAAAAGTAACCATGATGAACCAGTAAGGCATCAGCACCCCACTCAATGGCCGCTTCAATCGCTGCCATAGAAGCCGTTACCGAAGTTGCTACCTTTTTAATTTCTGCCTTTCCTTCTACTTGAAGACCATTGGGACAATAATCCTGAATTTGATCGACCGACATCCATTGGGCGCACACACGAGTCAACTCATCCCGAAAGATCATGATGTTTTCTCTCTATTCAAATCGTCCAGAATTTGACGCATTGCCGTCAATAAAGCTAAATTTTGTGCTTCATTACCAACACTAATACGCAAATACTGGTCAATGCGAGGTAGCTTAAAGTGACGCACAATCACTTTGTGCGTACGCAAACGAGCAGCCAAATTGGCCGCATCATAGTGAGGATGTGTGGTGAAAATAAAATTAGCCGCCGACGGCACAACCTCAAACCCCATACTTTCAAAGGCACTGGTTAACTTAATACGCTCTGCAATAACCCAATCACGTGTTTGCACAAAGTAGGCTTCATCTTCATAGGCTGCCACCGCGCCCGCAATCGCTAATCGATCTAGTGGATAAGAGTTGAAACTATTTTTAACACGTTCCAAGCCCTCGATTAAACTTGCATGACCTATAGCAAAGCCAACACGCAAACCGGCAAGCGAACGAGACTTAGAGAGGGTTTGCACCACTAATAAATTATCATATTGATTAACCAATCGAATAGCGGAAACACCACCAAAATCAACATAAGCTTCATCAACCACCAGCAATCTATCGGGATAGCGCGCAAGCAACAGCTCAATCTGTTCTAAAGCCAATAAACGCCCTGTTGGCGCATTCGGATTGGGAAAAATAATGGCACTACAGGGCTGATCATAGTCTTCAATAGCAATTGAAAAATCGTCTCGCAAAGGAACGGTTCGATACTCTATTTCGTAGAGTCCGCAATAAACCGGATAAAAACTATAGGTAATATCAGGAAAAAGCAATGGCAAATCCTGCTTCAGCAAGGCATGAAAAACATGCGCCAATACTTCATCTGAACTATTACCAACAAATACTTGATTTGATTCAACTTGATGATAGCCTGCTAAGGTATCCTTAAGTACTTGAGCATTTGGGTCAGGATATAATCGCAACCCGTCACCGACTGCTGACTGAATGGCATCAATCACTTTGGGTGAGGGCGGATAAGGATTTTCATTGGTATTCAATTTAACCAAATGATCAACCTTCGGTTGTTCCCCAGGTGTATAAGGCGTTAAGCCTTGCACCACTTTACTCCAAAAGCGGCTCATCGACTTAGCGTCCCGTTACGCGATAACGAGCTGAAGCAGCATGGGCATGTAATCCTTCCGCATCGGCCAAAGTGCCCGCGATTTCACCCAGAGTAGCCGCACCTTCTGGAGAACAAAAGATTAAGCTTGATCGTTTCTGGAAATCATAAACCCCTAGCGGAGATGAAAAACGTGCCGTGCGTGCTGTTGGCAATACATGGTTAGGACCAGCACAATAATCGCCGATCGCTTCTGCCGTATAACGCCCTATGAAAATAGCGCCCGCATGACGAATTTTTGGCAACCAAGCTTGTGGATCTTCTACTGACAATTCTAAATGTTCCGGTGACACATAATTCACCACTTTCGCCGCTTCTTGCTCGTCTTTAACGACGACAATACCACCACGGTTCGTTAACGCGGTACGAATAATGTCTTGACGCGGCTGTTGCGGTAGCAATTTATCTATCGATGCTTGCACGGCTAGGGCGTGCTCTGCGTCCCAGGTTACCAAAATGGATTGTGCATCTTCATCATGTTCTGCTTGCGAGAATAAATCCATCGCAATCCAATCGGGATCAGTCAATCCATCAGATACCACCAAGATTTCTGAAGGACCAGCGATCATATCAATACCCACGGTACCATATACAATACGCTTGGCGGTCGCTACATAAATATTACCTGGACCGACGATCTTGTCTACAGCGGGAATCGTTTCGGTACCGTAAGCCAAGGCGGCAACGGCCTGCGCACCGCCCACAGTAAAGACGCGATCAACACCACCGATATAAGCAGCGGCCAGTACCCACTCGTTAACGACTTCATCCGGTGTTGGTACAACCATAATCAATTGACCTACCCCAGCAACCTTAGCAGGTACCGCATTCATTAATACAGAAGACGGATAAGCCGCCTTACCACCGGGCACATACAAACCAACACTATCTAAAGGCGTAACTTGTTGACCCAACAAGGTTCCATCTGCTTCTACATAATGCCAAGAACTTTGCGTTTGACGCTCATGATAGCTACGAATGCGTGCTGCAGCCGTCGCCAATGATTTTTGACCGGCTTCTGGCAGACCATCAAATGCTTGTTTCAAACGATGATGCGGAATTTCTAATTCCATGGCATTACTGACTGCGCGACGATCGAATTTATTGGTCAATTCGACTAAAGCCGAATCTCCCTGCTGACGAATATCAGCAATAATCTGCTTGACTGTTTGCTCAATCCGCTCCTCAGAGCTCGATTCCCAAGCTAATAACTGGGCTAATTCAGACCAAAAATCTGTGCTATTCGACGATAAGTGTTTCATGCATCACTCCTTGTTTAGATCTGCTACCGCATCCGCTAACGCATCAACCAGCGATTGAATTTCATTGTATTGACGCTTATAAGCCATACTGTTCACCACCAAACGAGAGCTGATATCGACAATATGCTCGGTTGGTTCAAGCCCGTTCGCTTTAAGGGTATTACCGGTATCCACTAAGTCAACGATACAATCAGCCATACCCACTAAAGGCGCGAGTTCCATTGAACCATAAAGTTTAATTAAATCAACTTGTTCGCCTTTACTGGCAAAATAATCCTGTGCCACATTGACATACTTAGTAGCGACACGCAAGCGATGCGATTGACGTTGGTGATTGACTGGCGCAGCCACCATCAGTTTGCAACGCGCAATCGCTAAATCCAACAATTCAAATTGGTTGTCACCGCCCTGTTCCATTAGTACATCCTTACCGACTACACCCATATCTGCACCACCATGTGCAACATAAACAGGAACATCGGTAGCACGCACCACCAACAATTGCACATCATCTCGCGTAGTCGGAATAATCAATTTACGCGTTTTATCTAGGTCCTCTGTCGGCACAATGCCAAGTTTCGCTAATAAAGGCAGGGTGTCTTTTAAAATTCGACCTTTCGATAAAGCAAGAGTAATCATTTGGTTAGGTTCCTTGTTAACTGGCTAAACGTTGAATATTGGCACCCACACGACTGAGCTTTTCTTCAATACGTTCATAACCGCGATCAATATGATACACACGATTAATAATGGTTTCACCTTCGGCAGCAAGTCCTGCCAAAATAAGAGAGGCTGAAGCACGCAAATCCGTTGCCATGACTTGTGCACCAACCAACCTATCTACACCTTGGGTAATAGCCACATTACCATCAATACTGATATTGGCACCCATACGTATTAATTCGGGCACATGCATAAAACGGTTTTCAAAAATCGTTTCTTTAACATGAGCGACGCCTTTAGCTAAGGTATTCATGACCAAAAATTGCGCTTGCATGTCTGTCGGAAAAGCGGGATAAGGCATGGTCACAATGTTAACTGGTTTAATGGTTCGACCACGCATATCACAACGAATCCAATCGTCTCCCACATCTAACATGGCACCACTTTCTTCAAACTTAATTAACACCGACTCTAAATGTGCTGGATCAACCCGACGAATCGTTACATCTCCCTGTGTAACAACCGCTGCCGCTAAATAAGTTCCCGCCTCGATACGATCTGGAATCACGCGATAGCTTACACCATGCAGCTTTTCAACCCCTGTAATACGTAAAGTCGAACTGCCAATGCCTTCAATTTGTGCGCCCATCGCATTTAAGAAATTGGCTAGGTCATTCACCTCAGGTTCACGAGCTGCATTCTCAAGGATCGTTACCCCTTTAGCTAGCACAGCAGCCATCAACAAATTTTCTGTACCCGTAACGGTAACCACATCCATATAAATATGAGCCCCCTGCAGACGATCTGCACGTGCAACGATAAACCCTTTTTCGACCCGAATATCTGCACCCATAGCACGCAAACCATCCAAGTGAATATTGACTGGACGCGAACCAATCGCACAACCACCCGGCAAAGAAACGCGAGCCTCTCCATATTTACTCAACAATGGACCTAAGACTAAAATCGAAGCGCGCATGGTTTTAACCAATTCATAAGGCACTTCAAAACGGTTGATTGTTCTGGGATCAATTTCTAAGGATAGGCGCTCATCCACAGTAATAGCCGCACCCATTGTTGCCAGTAATTCGATAGAGGTCGTAACATCGCGCAGATGGGGAATATTAGTCAACGTAACTGGAGAATCGGCTAGCAAGGCGCCAACAATAATAGGAAGTACCGCGTTTTTAGCGCCAGAAATCTCAAGCTCACCAGATAAAGGAACGCCGCCCTGTATTTGCAATTGATCCATTAAGCGGCTGCCTCTGTTGGCGTTTTGGTAACGAGTGATAACGCATGCAACTCACCGGAAGCCAATTCATCTTTAAACAAAGCTTGAATAGAGCGATGACGAGCCAGTAACGCCTTGCCAGCAAACGCATCACTGACAATCGTTAGGGTTAAATGGCAATCAGCACCAGATACCTCGACTGAAGCATCAGGTAAGGCTGATGTAATTCTAGCAACGACTTCGTTTTCGGTCATAAACGCTTCCACTCTCTCAAATTTGACTGTCTCATCATTACTCAGCTTTCTAGCAGCATAAAATGTTAACGACGAGTTTTCCAGCCTCTTGCTAATAAGCTCACTGTCACCATCGACAGCACCAACATAAATCCAAAGGTAACAGCCAAACTCAGCCATGGGGATACATCTGATACCCCCAGCACCCCATAACGAAACCCATCTACCATGTAGAAAAAAGGGTTCAACCACGTCGCTGTTTGCCAAACAGGCGGCAAAATAGCAACGGAATAAAACACACCACTTAAAAAAGTCAGCGGCAAAATAACAAAATTTTGAAAGGCGGCTAACTTATCATATTTATCGGCCCATAAACCCGCCAAAAAGCCTAATGCCCCCAAAACCATCGTTGTTAGTAGTGCAAATACGATGACCCAAGCCAGATGCGTCACTGGCATAGGCACCCAAAAACTCGCTACCACAGCAATAGCAATCCCTACCATCAGTCCACGTACCACAGCCCCTACCACAAAGGCCAAAAAAATAGCCAAAGGCGACAAAGGGCTCAGTAATAACAAATCCAAATTTCGATACATTTTCGATTGAATCAAACTGGATGAACTATTCGAAAACGCATTCTGTAGCATCGCCATCATGATCAATCCTGGCAATAAGAATTGATGATAGGATAGCGTATCAAAACCCGAAGCACCTTCTGGCATAACCTGACCAAAAATGAGCAAATACAACAAAGTAGATACCAATGGCGCAAAAACTGTCTGCACAGACACACTCAAAAAACGCTGAACTTCCTTACGACACAGCGTAATAAAGCCACGGTAACTGGCTATCATAACAAATCCTTGCTCGTCATGGCGCGAAAAACATCTTCTAAACTGGCTTCAATCGAACGCATTTCACTTAATAAACACCCAGCTTGCTGTAAATTAGCAACCAGCTCAGTGCGGACCATACCGCGCGGTAATCGCAACACCCACTTATTTGCTTGCTGGCGATGAACACTAGCCTGCAAGGCTTCCGGTAACACACTATTTTCACCTTGCAGAGTCACTTCAATATACTCCCAAGGATGCGCTGCTAATAAAGCTTGTGTTGATGACAAAGCGAGCAACTGACCTTCGCGAAGAATGGCAATCTGCTCACACAACTGTTCAGCTTCTTCTAAATAATGGGTTGTCAAAATAATCGTCATACCCTGTGCATGTAGCTGACGAATAAAAGTCCATAAACCCAATCTCAATTCAATATCCACTCCAGCAGTTGGTTCATCCAATACCAATACTTTAGGCTTATGGACCAATGCCAAAGCAATCAGCACGCGTCGCTTCATACCGCCCGATAAACTAGGCATTGTTTCCTTGCGCTTGTCCCACAGACCTAAGTTATGCAATAACTCATCAATCCATGGCCATTGCTCTTGACCAAATCCAAAATAACCTGCTTGAATACGTAGTAAATCTTGAATCGCAAAAAAAGGTTCATCAATCAATTCTTGAGGAACCAACCCAATCAGTCGACGCGCATCGGCATAATCGCTGACCACATCATGACCCAAAATGTTTACATGCCCAGCATCCGCTTTAACCAATCCAGCAATAATGCTAATTAATGTCGATTTTCCCGCGCCATTAGGTCCCAATAAGGCAAAAAAACTACCCTGAGGAATCGACAAGCTGACCGACTTAAGCGCAGCAACATCTCGATAAGACTTAACGACATCGCGAATTTCTATCGCTGATACAGCGGATTGATTATTCATAATCGTTAGCTTCTATGGTTAATAGTGAGGTTAAATTATACAAACTCAATAAAGAAAGCATCGCCGTATTAGCACCACGAATAATCAAAGACTGCTGTGTCGAAGGCGCTAATTGCAATATCAAGGTCAAAAAAGAACTATCAAATTGCGGCACATCCGTAACATTAACCCTGACAACACCACGTTTCGGCAGTTCATGCCAAACTGCCGAAACCGACTCATGCGTCCAACGTCCTTGAAAAAACAGGCAATCGTCCTGTTGATGCCAGAGTGCATTAGAGTGCATTAGCCTGCACTCGCATTTGCTCTAGTACCGCTGGCAAGCCTTTTTGATCAATGTCATTAGCGTACACACTACGATAGTTCAACAACAAACTAACACCTTGAATTTCAACATCATAAATTTTCCAGGTATCGCCAGCAGGGAACAAACGGAAAATAACGGGCACAGCATTACCTGACTTCTCTATAACCGTGGCAGGAATTTCGACATCTTTACCACTCGCTCCGGGACGACTAGCCGTAAAATCGACACGATCAATTTGCAACTTTAAGAAACTTCTTGCATAACTATTGAGTAAAATTTTCTTAAATAAATCAATGAAGCTTTGCTGTTGTTC
>NCFI01000106.1 GCA_002281095.1 Thiotrichales bacterium 35-46-9
TTAGCGACAACGCACTTTATCAGCTCAGAACAGCTAGCAAATAAGCTCGATGAATACCTTAAACTGTACAATCACCATATCGTACAAAAGAATCTTGGGAATGTTACCCCTGACGCTAAACTTAAGGAATGGCAGAAAACCCATCCTGAGTTATTTGTTAAAAAAGTTTATAACCAGTTGAGACCCGACAATGCGGTTGGCATGAATGATTATATTGCTAAGCCTGTTAACCCGAGCATTCTAGCGGAAAAGTTGGCGCATTGGTTAAAGGCCACTGAATCTAAACAGTGACCTTGTGTTTTGCTACGTTAGGTTTGATAGGTCAACCAGTCGGTATCCCATCGGTTCCATCACTAATGGTTCGCCTGAGTTCAGTTGAAATTGACCATCAGCATCATCAACGCCTTTAATACTGGCAATAGCCAATATCAGTGATCCTTGGTTGAGATCTGGGCCCGTCGCAATTATCGTTAGGGTTTGAGTACGATCTTCGCCATAATGCACGGTTAGCTCCTCTCCGATAACGGGTTGAATCGCAGCAGGTGTATGGAAGCGCATCAAGCGTTTGGTGGGTTTGCCTCGATAATGGGTTCGTGCAATCACTTCTTGACCAGGGTAGCAGCCCTTTTTGAAACTGACGGCCCCGATGCGATCGAGATTGAGTTGATGCGCATTAAATTTTCCCTGTAACTCGGCAGTTACTTGAGGCAGCCCATAGGCTAAGTCCATTAAATTCCAGTCGTCTGTGCCCACTTTGGTACCATTTGTTTCCAGTCTGTCCCATAAAATGCCAATGGCAGGGAAAGGGCCAACAAATAGGGCGCAAGGATGAGCGGTCGGTAGGCGAATCATGGCAATATCAGTAAATTCTTCTGCTTGTAAATAATGTTGACCATAAGCCGTTTCGTCTAGTTTTTCGTTGAGTAACACGACAATGTCTTGCGCAGCATGAATACCAGCATAGCCAAAACGTGGTAGCAGGTCTGAAAAGTCTTCACAATCGACTTTGCTACGCATAATGAACATTTTCAGGCGTTTGAGTAAAGGAAGCACGCTATTGCGTGGTACTTGCCAGTAATAGGCGCCATGAAATAGGAATAAGACCCCCAACCCTAATACGTTACCTTGTGGGTCACAATAGCCCGCTAATTGCGCCTGAGTTTCACTCACTAAGTTGATATCTTGTGTTAGTTGACCTTGTAAAAAGGTTTTAGCATGTTCGCCACTGAAACGAATCAGACCAGTGTGCGCTAGGCTGCTCATTACAGCACCGTGCTTCATAATATGACGTTCAATTTCTGGAATGCCAAAATTCGCGATGCTTTGTCGATCTTCATGCCAAACAGCGCCTTGGTTTTCCATGTGTTGATACCATAATTCATTCATGGTTTTTCGTCCTCTTTTGGTAGATAACGGTTAAAATGACGATAGAGTAACCACATCAGTAATCCGACGACGCTAATCGATACAATGGTAAAGAGAGCGGTTAGCCCTAAGGCTTGTAAGAGTTGTTCCATCGAGAAACCCCGTTTGTGATGTCTAGTCCAATAGGCTATTATAGGAGATATTAGTGTGAATGAGCGACAATCATGGCGATGCTAGGTGAGGATCGAACAATTGCAAGCTAAAGATGAACATTTTTTTGAAGATGATGACCGTCATCGTATTTTAGAAGCCATTGAAGAGCAAGCTAAAAATATGTCAATGGCGCGTGGTGCAAATCAACATCGGTTAAGTGACTGGCTCAATGCCGCGGAGGAAGTTATGCCAGAAGTAAAAAAACCAACGGTAAAACCCATGTCAATGGCTGCTGGTGAAGGACGTTCCTCATCGTCAACGTTGATGAGTGTGTTGCTTGGTGGAACCTTATTGCTTACGCTTGCGGGGGTAGGTGGGTTTGGCTTTTACCAACTTAATCAGCAAGTACAAAGTGTAAGCAGTGAAAATGCAGCCTTAAAAGAAAAGCTGGTCGAATTAGAAACCAACTTAAAAGAATTGGCTGAAGTTGCTGAAAAAGCAAGCAACAAAAGTGAAGTCACGTTAAGTGAATCAGTCGCACCTGCTGTAGCAGTAAATAGTGTTAGTGATGTTGCTACGACACAAGCCACTAATCCACCAGCAAGTTCAGTCGAAAGTTTGCTAGATGCGCGTTTTAAACAACTCATTGAGTTGTTGGATCAACGTATGCGAGTCCAGTCTCCTGCTCCCATACAACCAATAGCTCCCTTAACAACCAGCAGTGCAACGACTAACTTGCCATTGCAAGCACCGACCGTGACTGAGCCAACAGCTCCTGTCATTGCCGAAATGGCGGTTGGGTCTACCCAGAACTCGGCGACAGGCGCTAAAGACGCACACCCTAATCAGTGGTTGTTTGACTTGCCTAAAGATGCGCTGGTTATCCAATTGGGTAGTAGTGTCAAAGCGGATGCATTTAGTGAGATGATGAAAAAAATTCGTCAGCAACCCGAACTGGCTCGTGTGTTACCCGTTACGGCAAATGGTTCAACGCGCTATGTGTTAACTTATGGTGGCTTTACATCAAGGGATGAAGCTCGTAAAGCATCGGAGCGTTTGAAGTTGGAGTTGGGGGTTAGTCCTTGGATTCGTAAGGCTTCCGATGTACAGCAATTGGCTGATAAGCCTTAGTCATTGCTCAATAAGGCGTTGGTGCAGTCGCTCCGTCTTGTCTAACAGCTCATCAGTTGACCCATTGTTTTCTAAAATGACTGTCGCTAAGGCCAGTCTTTCTTGTCGACTGGGTTGAGCATCAATCAGTTGTTGCGCGATTTTAGCGCTCATCTGATCGCGTGCGATGAGGTGCTGCTTTTGGCGTTCTTCATCGCAATCAACGACCCAAACTGCGTTGAGTAGGTCTAGGTAAGGACTGTCAGAATTCAGTAATGGAATGACAATCATAATGTAGGGATGGGGTGAAGCTGAAAGTTGCTTCACTTGTGCCATGACATCATCGTATATCTTCGGATGCATGAGTGCATTGAGCCAGAGGCGCTCATTCGGATGCTGACTAATGATGTCGCGAAGCTGACGTCGATTGAGATTGCCTTGTTTATCAACAATCGATTCGCCGAAGTGAGCTATGATTTCATCAAGTGTTGAGCTTCCTACCTTGACCAGATCTCGTGCAATGACATCCGTATCAATAATGGGAACAGCATAAGCTTCGGCTAAATAACGACTGACCGTACTTTTGCCGCTGGCAATGCCACCCGTTAAGCCGACAATAAAAGGGCGCTGTTGAACAGCGCCCTGAGTGGAAGTGAGTCCGTTCATCTTAGATTAGCGGATAACGGGTTTGTATTTAATACGTACAGGACCAGCATCACTGCCTTTGCGTCGTTTGTAGTCTTCTTCATAGTCGGAATAGTTACCAGCAAAGAACTCAACATGACTATCACCTTCAAAGGCAATAATGTGGGTGGCGATACGGTCTAAGAACCAGCGATCATGCGAGATGACCAAAGCTGTACCCGGATATTCTAGTAGCGCTTCTTCTAATGCACGCAAAGTTTCAACGTCTAGATCATTGGTCGGTTCATCGAGTAATAACACGTTGCCGCCTGTGCGCAGGGTTTTAGCCAAATGCACTCGATTACGCTCACCGCCCGATAAATCCTTAATAAACTTACCTTGATCTCCACCCTTAAAGTTAAAGCGTCCGCAGTAAGAACGTGCCGAAAGTTCAAACTTACCGACAGTGATCACATCTGAACCGTCAGAAATTTCTTCAAAAACCGTTTTGTTATCGTCTAGCGTGTCTCGGCTTTGATCAACATAAGAAAGCTGAACGGTATCACCAATACTGACCGTGCCACTATCGGGCTGATCAACCCCCGTAATCATTTTGAAGAAAGTAGATTTACCCGCACCATTAGGACCGATAATACCAACAATCGCACCAGGTGGAATACTGGCACTGAAGTTATCAATCAATAAACGATCGGCAAAGCCTTTACTGATGTTGTCGAAGTCGATGACTTTATTGCCCAAACGTTCACCAACAGGAATGAAAATTTCATTCGTTTCATTACGCTTTTGGTATTCAACGCTTGATAACTCTTCAAAGCGAGCCATACGCGCTTTAGACTTGGCATGACGACCTTTGGGATTGGTGCGCACCCATTCTAATTCTTGTTTCATGCTTTTGATATGAGCTTGTTCAGCTTTAGACTCTTGCTCTAGACGACGCTCTTTTGCTTCCAACCAAGCAGAATAGTTGCCTTCATAAGGAATACCCATGCCACGGTCTAGCTCTAAAATCCAACCAGCGACGTTGTCTAAGAAGTAACGGTCATGGGTGACAGCAACCACGGTACCAGAGTAGTTATGTAGAAATTGCTCCAACCAAGCAATGGATTCCGCATCCAAGTGGTTGGTTGGTTCATCTAGCAACAACATATCAGGACGAGAGAGTAATAACTTACACAAGGCAACACGACGACGCTCACCACCGGACAGTTTCGTCACATCAGCATCCCAAGGAGGGAGGCGGAGGGCATCGGCAGCAATTTCAAGTTGATTTTCCAGATTATGTCCATCGCTGGCTTGTAGAATATTTTCTAATTCAGCTTGCCGAATGGCTAAAGCATCGAAGTCGGCATCGGGTTCGGCATAGGCTGCATAAACGGCATCTAGCTCTGCCTGAGCGTCACTAATGTGAGCGAGCGCTTCTTCAACGTTACCACGAACCGTTTTATTGGGGTCAAGTTGGGGTTCTTGTGGCAGGTAACCAACTTTGATACCTGGCATGGGACGAGCTTCACCTTCAATGTTAGTGTCTAGTCCTGCCATAATTTTTAACAGAGTCGATTTACCTGAGCCATTCAGACCGAGTACACCAATTTTAGCACCCGGAAAAAAGGAGAGAGAAATGTCTTTCAGAATGTGTTTTTTGGGTGGTACAACTTTGCCAACACGATGCAT
>NCFI01000012.1 GCA_002281095.1 Thiotrichales bacterium 35-46-9
CGAAAAAAAAGCTTTTCGCTCACCGCGCAAGAAATGTGTGTTACCCAGCCTACGGTGTCAAAACAAATCAAAGCCCTTCAAGAAGAAATTGGCCTAGCCTTAGTGGAACAAATTGGTAAAAAAGTTTTTTTAACCGAAGCTGGCGAATTGCTTTATAGCACCTGCAAAAACTGGTTAAAAAACTGGGATGAATTTGAACAAACATTAGCCAACATGAAAGGCATGACTGCTGGTCGCCTAAGAATAGCGACAGTGACCACCACAAAATATTTTTTACCTAAATTAATTGGACAATTTTGCCAACATTACCCTGGGGTAGATGTACGTTTAGAAATACTCAACCGCGAACGCGTTATGGATCGTCTCGAAAAAAATGAAGATGATGTTTACATTATGGGCGTACCGCCGGAAAATACCGACATACACTCAACCCCTTTTTTAGCCAATAGTCTATTGATGATTGCTCCACTAAATCATCCACTGGCGAACCGCAAAGCCATTCAACTTAGCGATGTCATTCATGAACCTTTTATTTTAAGAGAACCCGGTTCCGGAACCCGACTTCAAATTGAAAAGCTTTTTGCTGACCATAATCAAAAACCAAGTATTCGCTTAGAGATGGGAAGTAACGAGGCAATTAAACAAGCCGTTGCCGGCGGATTAGGGCTATCGATTCTATCAAGCAGTACGCTGATTCATGAGCAAAAAAACAACGAACTGGCCATTCTTGATGTAGAAGGCTTTCCGATTGAACGTCATTGGTATTGGGTACAACATAAAGACAAAACGCTACCCATCATTGCCAAAACATTTTATGAGTTTCTGGTAGACAACATTGAACAGTTTAAAGTGTAACCATTTTAGGGGTTACAAAAATGACAATAGCGCGGTTCTTCAACCTCCTTACCATAAGGAAAACAACGTTCTTCATGATATTCACATTGTTGACAGCGATAAATATGACTTAACACCGACTCGGTTGGCAAACCACAACCAGAACAAGGCAAACCGCCCTTCGCTTGCACGACATCAAAACCCGGCATCTCACACTGCGGGCAGGTCGATTGTGTTTTAACGATGAGTTGTTGCGTGGCTTGCTCAATTACCTTCATACGACTTGGATTATAAAGTGCGCGCATATCTGTTTCGGCATAGACACCTCGTGTTGCATCAAACAAGCAGTCAAAGGCGTACTTCAATACTGACTCGGTCGTAATCCCTTTAAAAATGGGCTCATAAGTGTCTTTGCTTGGCCGCAAAATCAAACCATGAGATGGAAATTGTGCAGCGGATGCAAACGCCAACAATTCGGACCAGGTATGTACCTGCTTCGCACTAAAGTTGGTCGCCATAGATACAGATCGCGCAGTAATTTCCAAATTATGTTTTTGGTCTAGTAACATCACCCACTCTTCGTTAGCCGGCACAAAAAACATCGCAGGATGCGGACCAAATGACCCTTCGCTGGCCACGACCAAATCAAAGCTTGTTTGCTGTTCCAAGGCCAACATACACTTTTTGCGTAATGTCCTAATCGGATCATCCAAACGAGCCACCTCACCCGAAAAGGTCCCCAATAGGTCGGTATTCAAATTTTCGGCCACCTGACAAATCACCCCCAATGCCTTTGTTAAGCAAGGCGCCATTACCTCCTCTTTTCGGTGCTGACTAGCGATAAGAAGCGGCCTATTAGCAAACACATCCTTCATCTTCTTCCTCTCTATAACCAATACCAAGCTCATTAAGCTGCCATGAGATAAACCTTAATGATAAGCCGAATGCCCATTCAACTAAACGCAGAAAATGTGTTGGCTCATATCAGCTTCAAATTCAAGGCTATATATGGCAAAGCCCGATTGTAACGCAACCTATTGGAAATAAAGATCCAGTCTGTAAAAGAACGATGCGATACCGCTTTAATAATCCCCTGATCTTTTTTATATAAATTAACAAACTCAATCCTAGCCAAACAAAGCTATTCAATTGTTTTAAGATAAGTGTTAAAAAAGTCTCGCAACACTTTTCGTTCACGCAAAGACAAGGCCAAGAACTGACTAATCATATCGCGATCTTCTTGTGTCATTCCCACTTCCCAACTGGCTTCTTGGGCGCGAATTGAACCAAACCGCTCTTCACCAAACCGTAACCAATGCGGATCAATCTGTAACCACTCCGCTAGAGTTTGCAACTTATCTTGTGTTGGAATGACATCGCCTGCCAACCACTTACGCACAGCTTGAACCGTTACAGGTGTTCCCCAATAACGTTGATTAAATTCACGCTCTACCACACTCGGTCTCAATTCGTAACCAGCGCGTAATAAAGAGTCTTTCAGGCGTTCGCCAAATGCTTTGGAATCTTTCATGCGGTTGACATTAGCCCTCCAATCAATACCAATGTAAAATTGGTTATTTTTTTTATTGAAAAAAAGGTTATGCATAGGCATAATGATTGCTAAAAAAGCCACACATAAGCATAATGACTGAAAAATAAACTTACATAAATTGCGGCTACTAATCATGACGAAAACGCTATAGCTAGTTAACTAACCCTTTAGTTAACTAGCTATAGCGTTTTTCTATAACGTAAATTTCGGTGTTATTAATGAGAAGTACCCCATGAGAAATAACCAGCCCATTAGCCAAAAAGAATACCCACTAGCCAGTGATGCCCTACTGGTTTCCTACACCGACTTGCTGGGCAACATCATTAAAGCCAATGAAATTTTTGTTGAGGCCAGCGGCTATTCATGGTCAGAACTCATGGGGCAGCCACATAACCTGTTACGCCATCCCGATGTGCCACAACAAGTATTTGCCGACTTATGGGCCACCATTCAAGATGGACGCCCTTGGACACAAATTGTCAAAAATCGCCGTAAGAACGGCGACCACTACTGGGTCAGCGCTAATACCACGCCCATTCGAGATGATCACGGTAACATCACAGGCTATATGAGTGTACGTCGCCCAGCAACGCGCGAACAAATCAGTCAGGCTGAAATGGCTTACCAAGCCATCAATGCTGGTAGAATAAAACTTAAAAATGGTCGAGTTGATTCATTCACTAACAGGATTAATGCCCTAGCCCACCTTAACCCTCAATGGACTATTATTCCTACTGGTGTTACCTCACTTGTTGCTTATTCACTTCACCTAGTGGGTATCGAAATTGGTGACATAGGCCAATTACTCATTACCCTATTAGCAGTAGTAGCCGCATTGCATGCCATGTACTTTGTCAATCGCATTAAAGAGTCATTGGTTGTGGTAGATGCGCTAGCTAATGGACAATTCGACACTGCGGTCAATACATTTGGTGAAAACATAGCGGGAACCCTAGCCAGACAGCTATCATCCATGCAAGTTAGATTAGGCAGCAGTTTAAATGATACTCGTGAGACCCTCCTTAAATCGCAGCGTATCGAACAAGCAATAGGCACACTGCAAGCCAATATTATGGTTGCCGACCGAAATCGTACTATTATTTATGTCAATCCCTCCGTTGTTAAGCTGCTATCGGCAATGGAAAAAGACATTCAAACGGTGCTACCGCATTTTGAAGCACGTAATCTTGTGGGCAAATCCATTGATATTTTCCATAAATCACCGCAACACCAAATTAACTTGCTCGATCGCATGACCAGCACCCACATTGGTAAAATTGAAGTTGCCGGACACCCCTTACAGCTTGTCATGAGCCCTATTTTCGATCAACAGCAACGCCGAATCGGTACAGCTGTCGAATGGCAAGATGTGTTTATGGAGCAGAAAATTCAACGCGACCTCACCAACCTCATTACACAAGCAGCACAAGGTCATTTAGATCAACGCATCAACACACAAAATCTAAGCGGATTTTATCATGCCTTGGCAACGCAGTTTAACCAATTGCTAACCAGTGTCGAACAGGCCACTAATGGTATTGCCCAAACCATGCAACAGGTTGCACAGGGTGATTTAACGGTCAAAGTAACGGGTGAATATGAAGGATCAATTGGACAACTGAACATCGACCTGAATCACTCTCTGGCTAACTTAGGCAATACCATCGCTATGGTTATGCAAACCATTAGTGAAATCACACATAATATCGATCAACTCAATATTGCCAATCAAGATAGCTCCAATAGAACACAAACCACCTCGGCTTCACTGCAAGAAACCGCCTCCGCTATTGAACAAATTACCGCTTCGGTTCAGCTTGCCAGAGACAACACCAAAGATGCCACTCTCTATGCGCATCAGGTGAGACAATCGGTCGAAAAAGGCGTGCTAGTCGTTGGCGAAAGCGTCTCTGCCATGCAAGAAATTGAAAATTACAGCCGTAAAATTGAAGAAATTACCAGTTTAATTGACAGTATCGCTTTCCAAACCAATTTACTGGCACTCAACGCCGCTGTCGAAGCCGCCAGAGCTGGCGAGCACGGTCGAGGCTTTGCCGTTGTTGCTGGTGAAGTAAGAGCATTGGCCGGAAAATCAGCCGATGCCGCTAGCGACATTAAAAAACTGATTGAAGAAACGGTACATAAAATTCATGCGGGATCACACAAAGTACAATCTACCGCTCAAGTGCTCGAAGCCATTGAACAGCAAGCAGCCAAAGTCGAATCCTTAGTCGAAGACATTGCCAATAGTGCGCATGAACAAAGCAAAGCGATGGAAGAGATTCATCGTGCCGTTGAACGCATGGATAGCATGACTCAGCAAAGTGCCGCTCAAGCCGAACAACTCGCTGCTATGTCGGAAAGCATGAATCAGCAAGCACAAGAAGTCAGCCAAGCTCTGCAACAATTCACCTTGCCTGTATTGAATAACGCGCCAAACATGGTACAGACATTACCATCACCAACCAATAAAAGCACACAAAAAACGCTTGGCAAAGCAAAGAATACGCAACAGGGTGAGTGGAGAGATTTTTAATGAGCTAAATACGCCGATGACGCGCTTTATCGCGCCAAGGCTAACGGACGTAATCAAGTTTCAATAGTTGACTCTTTAAATGATGACATAGAACTGTTTTGATATTATGATGCCTACCAAAAACACACAATAATAGTAATGAATAACAATAATAGCCAAGGTTAAACATGCATCATCTCTTTTCGCAGCTCACGGAAACGCATAGCTTGCAACAACTATTGATTCAGCTATTCAACCACACCGACGAAGGTGTGATGATTAGCGACAATAATGGGGTTATTCTCTCCGTCAATCCTGCCTTTAGCCAGATTACCGGTTATGCCTATGATGAAGCCATAGGGCAACGCATTAATATGCTTAAATCGGATCACCACGATAGATCATTTTATGCTGACCTGTGGCATGAGTTAAGCCGCCAAGATCATTGGCAAGGTAAAATATGGAACCGTCGAAAAAATGGTGAGGTTTATTTACAAAAAAGTCATATCTCGGTCATTCGCGACCAATCTGGCAACATTAGCCACTATATATCACAATTCCATGACATGACTGAACTCAAACGCCACTCTGATCATGTGCATCAACTGGCTTATTACGATGCGTTAACTGGACTGATTAATCGCTCCATGATTGCTGAAAAAGTGGCTGCTACCGTTAATCACTGTAAACGTTCAGGAAATAGCTTCGCACTGATTCTGCTTGATTTGGATCGTTTCAAACTGATTAACGATACCCAAGGACATGACTACGGAGATCAAATTTTAAAAGAGCTTTCACAACGACTACTCAGTTGTGTGGATAATGATTTAGACAGTGTCGCTCGTCTCGGTGGCGATGAGTTCTTACTCCTCATTCAATCCATTCAAAATGTCGATGCTATCGCTCGTTTTGCCCACCAGCTACAACAAGTCATTGCCAAACCCTACTTGTTTGAAAACAAACGATTCGACATTAGTGCATCATTAGGCATCGCCATGTTCCCTAATGACGGTGTTGATGGACGTGTACTGATGAAGCGTGCCGATATGGCCATGTATGCTGCAAAGTCTGAAGGTAGAAACAAGGTTAGTTTTTTTGTCAGTGAATTGAACGAACAGACACAACGCAGAATGCAAATTGAATTGGATTTGCGTCATGCTTTAAGAGACCAACAGTTCAGCTTGCACTACCAACCTAAAATTGACTTAGAAACACAAAAAATATCCGGTGTTGAAGCCTTAATTCGTTGGCAACACCCAGATAAGGGCATGATTTCTCCTGTTGAATTTATTTCCATTGCTGAAGAAACCGATCTAATTATTCCTATTGGTACATGGGCAATGGAGGAAGCTTGCCGCCAAGCCGCACAATGGCAAAGAGAATTTGGCTTTTGCTTACCTATTGCCGTTAATGTGTCCCCTGTTCAATTGAATAAATCCGATGTCGTCGGCATGGTTCAATCCATGCTACAAAAATACAATCTTAAACCCAGTTGCATTCAAATTGAATTAACCGAAAGTACAGTAATGCAAAACCCTAGCGAAGTGGTTGCCATTATTAAAGATTTGCAACACATGGGCGTAGATGTGGCCATTGATGATTTCGGTACGGGCTATTCAAGCCTAGCGCAACTGCGACAGTTTCCAGTCAACGTCATGAAAATTGATCGGGCTTTTGTCCAAAACATGACCGATGATATTCACGATGAGGCCATTGCCCGAACCATTGTGCAACTCGGTCAGTCATTAAGCATGAATCTCGTTGCCGAAGGCATTGAAACAGAAGAACAAGCCGATATGCTCGGCAGTATGGACTGTCACCATGGACAAGGATTCTGGTTTGCTAAACCCATGAACCAAGAAGATCTAAAAACATGGTTGATTGATCACTATAAAAATATTAATAAATAAACCCAAAACGCATCACCAGACTTGTTAATTAATTAGATTACCATCGACCATAGCCATAAAACTAATGTTATTATTAACCCCCTGTTTACACACCAACCAAACCACAAGTTGCCAGAGAGCACGGAAAGGGATGAGAGAATGAACAATACGGCCATTAACCTAGCCACATGGTGGTCGATGATAATCAAACCAATATTGATGTCATTGAAGCGACATTAGAAAGTGCTGGCTATGAAAACATCGCCGCCGTTACCCAGCCATTAGACCTGATGCAATTGCTGGCGGAAAAACCATTTGATTTGGTTCTGCTCGATATCAATATGCCCATTATGGACGGTTTTGCTGTACTGTCGTTAATTGAGCAAACCATCGAGAAACACCAACGTCCGCCCGTTATCATGCTCACCGCTCAGGCCGATGAGGACAGTCGCATCAAAGCACTAGAAGGCGGTGCATCAGACTATATCACCAAACCTTTTAATCGGGTGGAACTGCTTAAACGTGTTGAAATACATCTAGAAAACCACTACGCCAAACGTTTTTTGGCATCGGAAAATCAACTACTAGAACAATTAGTGAAAGAGCGCACTGCCGCGCTAGAAAAAGCGAAATTGGAAATGATCTTCCGTCTTGGCCGTGCGGCAGAATATCGGGATAATGAAACGGGCAATCACGTTAAACGGGTTAGCCTGTTTTCCAAACTCATCGCCGAAAAACTAGGACAGCCAGAAGAATATTGTCGACTGATTCATATCGCCTCGCCCATGCACGATATTGGTAAAATTGGCGTTTCCGATACCATTTTACTTAAACCCGGCAAGTTAACCGATGAAGAATTTGTCTTAATGCAAGACCACGTTAAAATCGGCGCACAAATTCTTGCCAATGCCGACTCTCCTTTTTTAGAGATGGCTTATGAAATTGCCTTAACCCATCATGAAAAATTTAATGGCAAAGGCTACCCGCATGGCTTAGTTGGCACAAACATACCACTGAGTGGTCGGATTGTTGCTGTTGCAGATGTCTTCGATGCGCTCACCTCTACCCGTCCCTATAAGGAAGCATGGCCGATTGAAAAAGCCGTAGCACTGATTGAACGCGAAAAGGGACAACACTTTGATCCTGTTATTGTCGATGCTTTTTTAGCCGTATTACCCGATATTCAACAAGTGGTTCGTCAGTTCAATGACGAATAGTACTGATTAAATGAAAGACAGTATGAAAAAAGAAAGTTTGCTGAAACTTAACAGCCGACTATTTGCCTTTGGCATGCTGGCCTTTATCTTACTTGCTGGTATTTCACTGTTTTTTATTCATCACTATTATTTGCAACAAGTAGAGCAGCAGCACTTGAAAAAACAACAGCTACTGCTAGCCGAGCGTATCGACAAAAAAGTCAAAACATTACATGCTGCTACTGTTGTACTCGCTAACAATTCCATCATTCGTAAAGAGCTCGCCTTTGAAAATCGTACTGCTCTCATCAACGAAATGGCACAACTACGCGAACAATTTGCTTACTGGACTGGATTTATTAACTATGCTTTTCACGTCATTACCCATGACGGCCGCTCACTGTATAGAAACTATGATCCTGACAGTTATGGCCAAAATGTTAGTGACCACCCGATTATGAAACTGGCCATGAAGGATGTTAGCAAAAGTGTTACGCGTATAGGCAAAGGCGGTTATGGCAATGTGTATCGCATTATCAATAGCCAACCTATTTTTTCACTAGAAGACCCAAAAGAGCTGATCGGTTTTATGACCGTATCGCAAGGGTTGAGGCAAATGGTAGAAGAGTTTGCAAAAGATGGAAACCAATATTTTGTATTTGAACGCGCACCAAATTCAGATCGATTCATCGTTGACAATGCACCCTACTTTGCCAAGCGCGACTTGAGTGAGTGGCAGTTCACTGAATCACAACTCAATCACCAGCAACTTCAACGTCGCGATGGCTGGTATTACCAAACCGCTCCCATTCTGAACGATCAACAACAATTACAAGCCTTCCACCTTATTTTGGTACCCGAAACACAAATGATGGCGCAAGCATGGGCGCAAACTCAACAAGTGATATGGGTATTTGCACTGGTATTCTTAACACTATTGGTGAGCGGTTCTATTCAATTATGGTTATTAAAGCGCAGCGTACTCAATCCTATGCAAGCACTAACGCGCTCGCTAAACAGTATTATTGAAACTGAACATTACGACAGACCCGTTACGGTGACGCGCGAAGATGAAATTGGTCAGGTTACCCAGCTGTTCAATCAAATGCTGAATAAAACCGACCAACTCATTTTCGACCTCAATTATCAACAAGTGGCGATTAACCAGACCCTGATCATGTCCAAAGCGGATCGGTTTGGCAACATCACTCATGTTAATGATAATTTCTGTCGTATCAGTGGTTATTCGCGTGAAGAGTTGATGGGAAAACCTCATAATATTGTGCGTCATCCCGATATGCCAGCGGCACTATTTAAGGAACTATGGCGCACCATTACCCATAAACAAATATGGCAGGGCGAAATTCAAAACCGTCGTAAAGATGGTTCTAGCTACTTTGTCATGTCCTACATTATTCCTATTTTGAATCGTCAGGGTGAAATCCAAGAGTATCTTTCGATTCGTGAGGACATAACTCTAATTGTCGAACTACGAGAAGGCTTACAAAAAGCGCTCAGTCAGGCAGAAAGTGATAAACAAAAAGCGGAACAAGCCAATAAAGCCAAATCAGAGTTTCTGGCCTCCATGAGCCACGAATTACGCACCCCACTGAACGCCATTATTGGTTATGCTCAGTTGCTTAGTTTAGACATTACTGAAAGCAAGGCTCAAAAACAGATAAGCACTATTCTTTCCAGCAGTAAACATCTGCTTGCACTTATTAATGACATTTTGGACTTTGCCAAACTAGAAAGTGGCAAAGTGCAGTTCAAGTTTGAAACAGTTTCTGTCAGTGATTTAGTGCTAGAAGCTTTGCAATTAACACAAACACAAGCAGAACAACAGGGGATTAACTTTGAAGTGCCTACCATGCAGGTCAAGGAATATATTCAAGTCGATCGTCTCAGATTCAAACAAGTGTTGCTCAACCTACTATCGAATGCCATTAAATACAACAAACCCAATGGCAAAGTATCTCTCGACTGCCAACAACTGCAAAAAGGCGAGCAAAATTGCTTGCAACTCAATATTCGTGATACTGGTTTAGGCATTGCTGCGCATGACTTGCCGTATCTCTTTGAACCCTTTAATCGTCTGGGTCATGAAAACTCAACCATTAAAGGGACTGGCATTGGCCTGAGTATCACCAAAGACTTGGTTGAACATATGAACGGTAGTATTATGGTCGAGAGCCAACTAGGAGAAGGGACGACTTTCAGCCTGTTTTTCCCGATTGTCAGTGCAGAAAATCACGAAAACGGCGTCTCCTTAATCCCCATCGAAAGCGAAATAGGCAACATAGCCAATCAGCAAACCAGCTTCAAATTACTATACATTGGTCATAATGCCCGCCTGATTAAAGGCTTGTTTGAGCTCACCAAAACAAATTTAGAGCTTGAGCTCAAAATTGCGCCCAGTGCGCAAAACGGCTTAACACAGATGAGTCATTTTCATCCACAACTGGTATTAATTGATGAACAACTGACAGAGCAGACCCAGTTGAGCGAGCAAATCAGTCAATCGGGTTTATCGGTTCACACCTTCTCTGAACAAAATCTGCATCAGTTACCAGCGCTAATTGATGCGCAACGATTATCACACCCCACTCAGCCCAGTCACCGAGATTAAGTTATGCTCATCCCACCCATTCCAAATAATGAATCCGCCCGCCTGCAAGCGCTGTATCAGTTAAATGTGCTAGATACTAACCCAGAAGCCTGTTACGATCGCTTAACGCGCTTAACCAAGCACCTTTTCGATGTTCCGATCGTCGTTATTTCCTTGATTGATAGAGATCGTCAATGGTTCAAGTCCAAACAAGGACTGGATGTGTGTGAAACAGGGCGCGATGTTTCTTTTTGTGGTCACACGATTCTGAGTCAGGATATTTTCGAGATAACAGATGCGCTTTTAGATGCGCGCTTTGCTGATAATCCGTTGGTCGTGGGCGATCCAAAAATTCGCTTTTATGCTGGCGCTCCATTAATCACACAAACGGGTTTCGCTGTTGGCACCCTGTGTATTATCGACACTAAACCACGAAAACTGACAACTGATGAACGACAAGCACTCAGAGATATGGCTGACGAAGTATTGTCGGTATTAGAACTGCACGAAACGCGTCAACAAAATCAAGACCTTCAAGTAACTCAACAGATGACACGCATCATTTCAAAAGCCCAGTCTAACTTTATTAACGAAAGTGACAGACGCAAAGCTTTCGATGAGTTACTGTCGGATGTGCTTGAACTAACCCAAAGTGAATATGGATTTATTGCAGAAGTCATGCATGATGGTCAAGGCGAGCCCTATTTAAAGACATACGCCATTACCAATATTGCATGGAATGATGAAACGCGTACTTTTTATCAGAATCATGCGCCAGAAGGTATGGAGTTTCATAATCTAAAAACGCTCTTTGGTGAAGCGATAACCACAAATCAACCCGTTATTGCGAATGATCCTTATCACGATCCACGCCGAGGGGGGTTACCACCCAGTCACCCAGCGCTGAACAGTTTTCTAGGCATCCCAATTCATCACGGTGAGCAATTGGTGGCCATGATTGGTGTCGCTAATCGGGAACAGGGTTATGATGAATCTTTAGTGAACTGGCTTTCTCCACTGTTGTTAACCATCGGCCAACTGATTCACGCCTTAAAACTGCAGCGCCAACAAGAATGTGATAGAAAAGAAATTGAATTACTTTCTAAAGTCGCTAGTCAAACCACTAACGCGGTGGTGATAACCGATTTAGCAGGGCGTATTGAGTGGGTCAATGATGGTTTTGAACGGATTACAGGTTATCGTTTTGTAGAAGTTATCGGATGCTCACCTGGTAAATTATTACAAGGTGAAGAAACAGATCAAAGAGTGGTGAGCACTATCCGAGATGCCATCACTAGGCGTCAGGGATTCGAAGCAGAATTAATCAACTATAGCAAAGATAAGCGCTCTTATTGGATTCGTATTCAATGCACTCCGCGTTACGATAATGACAAACACGTGAATGGATTTATCGCTATTGAAACCGATATTACGCAACAGAAGCAACACGATAAAACACTAAAAGAAGAGCGTGACTTATTTTCAAGTGGTCCAGTGTTCATCATTACCTGGGATGCTAGCGAAAATTGGCCCATTCGATACGTATCAGCCAACATCGTTGATATTTTGGGTTACACTCCAGAAGAAATGTACGCCCCTAGTTTTCTATACGCCGATTTAATTCACCCTAAAGACAAAGAACGCATTTTTGGTGAAGTTGCCCATAACATTAAGCATCATGTCGATATTTATGAGCAATCCTACCGTTTACGTTTGAAAAATGGTGAATATCGCTGGTTCTACGATTTTACGCGTCTCATTAGAAATGAACAGGGGCAGGTTGAAACCATACGTGGTTATATGTTCGATCAAACCGAAATTAAAAACATCGAACGTGAACTAAAAGAACAATCGAACCATACCAAAGCCATTATTGAAAACATGGTCGATGGCATCATTACCATTAATGCTAAAGGTATTATTCTGTCATTCAACCCAGCAGCAGAACGCATATTTGGTTACAAAACTCAGGAAGTAATTGGTCAAAATGTCAGCATGCTGATGCCCAGTCCGCATCGTGAAGCGCATGATCATTACCTATCAGGTTATCTAAACACTGGCGTAAAACATATTATCGGTGTTGGCCGAGAAGTAGAAGGCCAGAAAAAAGATGGCAGTTTATTCCCTATGGAATTGTCAGTTTCTGAAATTTTTCGCAACGGTCAAGTGGAGTTTGTCGGTATCGTAAGAGACATCACTGAGCGTAAACGCATAGATCGTATGAAAAGCGAATTCGTCTCTACTGTTAGCCATGAATTACGCACCCCACTCACTTCTATCGCAGGAGCCTTGGGATTAGTTGTGAATGGACGTTTAGGCGAACTGCCCACTCAAGCACAACAAATGATTGGCATTGCGCACAACAACACCCTTCGTCTCACACATCTGATTAATGATTTGCTCGACATGGAGAAAATGGTTTCGGGCAATCTGCATTTCGATTTGCAACACCAACCCCTGTTGCCGATTATTGAACAATCGCTACAAAACTGCCAACCCTATGGTGAAAAATGCAACGTTAAGCTGGTACTTGAAACCAAAACCAGCGATGCTAAGGTCAATGTTGATAGTCATCGATTACAACAAGTTATGGCAAACTTATTGTCCAATGCCATTAAGTTCTCTCCTGAACATGGTAGCGTGCACATTGTGCTTACACCATCATCGTCCTTAATAAGAATCTCTGTCATTGATCACGGGCCGGGAATTCCTACCGATTTCCAATCCAGAATTTTTGAAAAATTTTCTCAAGCAGACTCATCAGATACGCGACAAAAAGGCGGAACAGGGCTAGGATTGGCAATCACCAAAGAGTTAATTGAACGTATGGGTGGGCGCATCGGCTTTGAATCTATCGAAGGCAAGGGTGCTACTTTCTGGTTTGAGCTACCTTTGATAATAGAAGAACAAGACCTTGCATAAGCGATAAAAGTACGTTATCGTCAGGTACGTAAAAAACATTAGGAATAAAAATGAGCGAGCTACAACGTATTTTATACATTGAAGATGAAGCCGACATTCGCACGGTTGCTTTACTGGCACTAGAGGTGGTGGGCGGTTTTACTGTCAAAGCCTGCGCTTCAGGACAAGAAGCACTGGCTGAGGCTGAAGCCTTCGCACCAGATTTAATTTTATCAGACGTGATGATGCCGGAAATGGATGGTCCAACCACATTTAAAGCACTTAAAGCCCTGCCATCGTTAAGTCATGTACCCGTTATTTTCATGACGGCTAAAGTACAAGCTGATGAAATTGATTACTTCAAGTCACTTGGAGTGAGCGATGTGATTGCCAAACCTTTTGATCCAATGACATTGGCAGATCAAGTTAGAAATAGTTGGGCAAAATAAAGTAAATATGGTCAAGCAGGTAATCAAGCATGTCTGAATTTAATGAATTAATGCAAGAATTACAACGCCAATATCGGTCAAGCCTGCTTGATCGGATTGCCGAGCTGTTCGACCTGTATAATCAAATCGCGCTAACGGATTGGCAGTTCAGTCAAGTACGTGCTTTTCATCATCAGGTGCACAGTCTAACGGGCAGTGCCGGCACCTTTGGTATGAAACCCTTATCAACTGCCGCCAGAGCGTTAGAAGTTGAACTCAAACAACTAATGCATAGTCCAGAACCCCCTACATATCGACAATGGCAAAACATCCAACAAGCCTTAGTTGGCATTGAACAACTGGCTGCTAGCCTTCTGACTATGGAGGCTCCAACTTACCTACCCGACCTAACCCCGACAACCTCAAATAGCGAAGCACCACTCGTTTATTTGATAGAAGATGATTTAGAACAAGCAGAACACATCGCCATCGCTTTAGAGCAAGCTGGGTGTCACCTACAGCACTTTAAGGATTTAACTAGCTTTCGCTCAGATCGTTCAGCTGCTGACTGTCCCGATGTTGTCATCCTCGATTTAATGTTGCCAGAGGGGGAAAATGCAGGACTGGAAGTTTTAACAGACCTTAAAAACAATGCTGCGTGTCAACCTGCGGTCATTTGTGTATCTGTACGCGATGATTTTGAGACAAGACTGGCTGCTTATCGGGCTGGTGCCAATCGTTATATGCTCAAACCGGTCATGACTGAGGAATTGCTAGGACTGGTCAACACACTCAGTCGTCGTGGCCCCGATGAACCCTATCGCGTTGTCATTGTCGATGATGACCCACTACTGCTTCAGGTTCAAGCCATGCAGCTAGAGGCAGCTGGTATGGAGGTGAAGTCTCTCGATGATGTGAGAAGCATTTTTACGACCCTTGACCAATTCAAACCCGATGTCCTTATTTTAGATGTCTACATGCCAACAGCTACGGGACCAGAACTGGCTAGCATCATTCGTGAACGAGAAGCCTATCTTTCTCTACCAATTATTTTCCTTTCAGCGGAAAGTGATTTGCAGCAGCAGCTACTGGCGTTAAATTTGGGTGGTGATGACTTTTTGGTTAAACCCGTTCAATCGGAACACCTGATCTCTGCTGTTACGGCAAGAGCCAAACGTGCTCGACAAGTCGCTACATTAGAAGCACGTTTACGTAATAGCTTATACGAAAGAGAACGTGAACATTTAGCGGTCAATCAACATGCCATTGTCAGTGTCGCCGATAAACACGGTAATATCATTGATGTGAATGAAAAGTTTTGTGAAATTAGCGGCTATGATCGTAGCGAACTGATCGGACAAAACCATCGTATCGTTAAATCGGGAGAACATCCCGCCGAGTTTTATCAACAACTGTGGCGTACCATCAGCCAAGGCCACATTTGGCAAGGCGTTATTTGTAATCGCGCTAAGGATGGTTCTTTGTATTGGGTAGAATCGAGCATTACCCCGTTTCTCGATGAAGCCGGAAAGCCCTATCAATACGTTTCGATTAGAACAGACATTACGCGTCAAATTCGCTCCGAGCAAGCAGTTGAACTGGCCAAAGAGCGCTTACGTCGAGGTCAAATATACGCCAATATTGGTACTTGGGAATGGAATATTGGTAGCGGCGAGCTATTTTGGACAGAACAGATCGCACCACTGTTTGGCTACGCCAAGGGCGAACTTGAAACCAGCTATGAAAACTTTTTGAACGCCATTCATCCCGATGATCGTGACAAGGTAATTGCCGCCGTCAATGACTGTGTTGAAAAAGGGAGCCGATATCATATTGAGCATCGTGTTGTTTGGCCTGATGGAACGATACGTTGGTTGCTGGAAAAAGGCGATGTACTACGTGATTCCGACGGTAAACCAATCAAAATGATTGGGGTGGTACAAGATGTTACCGAAATTCAACTCGCCAAAGAAGCTGCCGAACGCGCCAACCGCGCCAAATCAGAATTTTTATCGAGCATGAGCCATGAGTTGCGCACACCGCTCAATTCAATCATTGGCTTCTCTCAATTATTAGCATTGTCCGATCTATCGGATAAACAAAAAAAACAACTAGGCACTATTACCCAGAGTGGTAAACACTTATTAAGTCTTATTAATGATGTGCTGGAATTTGCTAAGCTAGAAAACGGCAAAATCCATTTAAACATTCAACCTATTGATGTAAAACCGATTATTGAGCAAGTGGTTGCACTCAGCGAATCTCACGCTTATGCCAACAACATTCATATTAAACTGGCATCTTGGCAAGATCAGCACTATATTCAGGCCGATCCGGTACGCTTCCAGCAAATATTAGTTAATCTCATGAGTAACGGTATTAAATACAATCGTCCTAACGGCTTACTCACCTTAAATTGGCAAACAGAGACACGCGCACAACAACCCTTTTGGCGTCTCACCATTCAGGACACGGGTTATGGTATAGCAGAAGAGGATATTCCACGCTTATTTGTCCCTTTTGATCGTTTGGGTCATGAAAGCTCTACCATTGAGGGTACGGGTATTGGACTAAGTATCACCAAGGACTTAGTCGAACAAATGGGTGGATATATTGAAGTTGACAGTAACCTTAACGTGGGAACGGCTTTTAGTATTGGCTTGCCACTGGCTCACCAATCACACATACCATACCCAACGCTATCGAACGACCTAACAGAGCCATCACCAACTCAGCATGGAGCACACCAGCCCATTAAAGTGCTGTATGTTGAAGACAATCCGGCCAATATGAAACTCATGGCAGAAATAGCTCAATTGGTCAGTTCAATGGAATTACGCATTGCACCCACTGCCGAAAATGGACTGAAGCAGGCAGAACAGTGGTTACCAGAACTCATTTTATTAGACATTCATCTACCAGGCATGAACGGTGATGAGGCTATCGCTCACTTTAGGGCGTTACCTGCTTATCATCAAAGACAAGCCACTATCTGTGCTGTAACGGCCAATATCTTGCCCGAACAAGTTGAGCATTACCAGCATGTAGGGTTTGATGAAGTGATTGGGAAACCCTTTGAAGTGAGTCAAATCATTCAGCTCATTGAACGCGTTGCTGACCACCCAGCCAACAATCGCTTTTGAACCCCCGTCTACAATTATGTTAAACTGCTTAACCTTTGGGATAAGCAGTTTAGCGCTAGCTGAAGCATTATCCTAGTTTCTTGAGTTCATTAAACCTAATCTCATTTAATTCATCGACATACCCTTATTTCAGGAGTCACCCATGCCTTTACTCGATAGCTTTACCGTTGACCATACCATTATGAATGCGCCAGCCGTTCGCTTGGCTAAGTCCATGACCAGCCCGCATGGTGATGCCATTACGGTGTACGACCTACGCTTTTGCCGCCCTAATATCGACATTTTGTCAGAATGTGGCATTCACACACTAGAACATTTGTTTGCCGGTTTTATGCGTGATCATCTGAATGGTAATGGCGTCGAAATTATCGACATTTCACCCATGGGTTGTCGTACCGGCTTTTATATGAGTTTGATTGGACGTCCGGATGAAGCGACGGTTGGCAAAGCTTGGACGGCAGCCATGCAAGATGTACTCAAAGTCGAGCGCATGGAAGATATTCCTGAACTGAATATTTACCAATGCGGTACTTGTACCATGCACTCATTAGAAGACGCACAGAAAATTGCTCAAGGCATTCTCAATGCCGGTATCGGCGTTAATCGTAATGAAGACTTGAAACTGTCTGAAGAAAAATTGAAAGCATTGGGTAATTAAGCATGATTGGTATTATTGGTGCTATGGCTGAGGAAGTCGAAGCCTTTAAAACAGCGATGATGGATACGAAAACCCAAACCATTGCCGGAGTCGATTTTTTTATTGGACACATCCAACAAGTTAAAGTCGTGTTAGCCCAATCTGGCATTGGCAAAGTCAATGCCGCTTTAACCACTAGCCTGCTCTGTCATCAATTTAAGCCCAGCGCCATTATCAATACCGGTTCTGCTGGTGGCTTTAATGGAGAGCAAGAAGTCGGTGACATTATTGTCTCTGTTGATGTCATTCATCATGACGTGGACGTCACTGCCTTTGGCTATGCCTTAGGTCAAGTACCGGGAATGCCCAGCAGCTTCGCGGCAGCCCAAACTTTGGTCGATATTGCTCACAACGCATTAGCCAAGTTGGAACTTAAGGCACATCGTGGTCAAGTCGCATCGGGTGATAAGTTTATGACCCATCATGATCATATTCGTGTCGTGCGTGAAGGCTTTCCCAACCTCGACGCTGTTGAGATGGAAGCAGCAGCCATCGCTCAAGTTTGTCATCGCTTTGAAGTGCCTTTTGTCGTCGTACGTGCCTTGTCCGATATTGCCGGCAAAGAATCACCGATGAGTTTTGAGCAATTCTTGCCGGTAGCCGCTGCCAATGCGGCAAAACTGATTGTCGAAATGTTGCCACAAGTGGCACTGCAATTTCCAACACACGCTTAACAAACAACCATTGAGGGTGTGTGAAAACGTGATGAGAGCCGCTTAGACAAGGCAAAAATGCACGGAAAAAGGCAAGTTTACACGGAGTAAATGCGTTTTGAGTACATTTTTAACGACTTATAAGCGGTTCGGAATAGTTTTCACACTCTCTCATCACTGTGTAGCGAGGGCCAATAGCCGCTCTCGCGCTTCTTCATAACCGCTCAAGGGCGGATTAAAAGGCAAAACCAATCGCTCTTCACCATGCATGGTGTAAGCAACCACTCGCACACCATCGGCATCAATACCGACCATTTGTGCTTTCAACGCATCTTTTTGATCTCCCTGCTTTTTTACCAAAGACAACAAAGCTTCTGCTTGCGCTTCATTCATATAATCGCATAAAGGCGTCTGTACTTCTTTTGGCCACTTAGACATTTTTCACTCATCCAATTTACAAAAAACCAATATTGGCACACCGATTGCTTAAATCTTGGCAAGACTAACGCAAGGGGCGAAACATCATGGAACAACTACACACTCAACCAGCACCATTACTGAACGAATATGTATATAACCGCCAACTTGAAAGCGAGTTAAGCGAAAACCCACACACCTACATTTTACTATTACTGCAACGCACCGTTGAAAAAGGTGTCACTGCGCGCGACTGTCATGAATCTGGCGATTTAGTTGCCAAAGGTTTTCATTTAGGTCGCATGACAACACTGGTCGATGCATTGCGCGATCGCTTGGTGTTTAAAGATCAAAACATCATTGCTTACAACTTTGCCGAGCTTTACGAGTATGTTGATTTTAGCATTCAACAAGCTGTTCATGAAGCAGGTACGGAATATTTAGAAAGTGCCATTCTGATTATGAACGAACTTAAACAAGCATGGGAAGAAGCAATGCACATGACAGGCAACGCAACCACCCCATTGCAATAAAACCAAAACCATGATGACCTAGCCAGCATCATGGGAAGTCTGCCATCGTCGACACTTGTTCACTTAACGATGCCGTCAGACTTCAAACCGATCTCCTCCCATTGCCGGTTGGTCTTTGTACCTCCGGCTTTTTTATTTTTTTCTCTTACACAAAGGATTAAAGCCAAGCTGACAATAAGCTATTCAAATAGCGGTAGCCTATGTCACTGGTCGTTAAACGTCCCGACTGCCAATCTAGTACTAATCCCTGTGCTTGCTGTTGTTGCCATATCGGAGCTAATAGATCTAACGATAAACCCGTTCGCTGTTGCCAACAAGACAAATCAACCCCTTCACGCAATCGCAAGGCATTCATGAGAAATTCAAACGGCAATGAAGAAAGCTCAATTTCACGAATCAGTGCACCCTTTTTGGCGTTCATCTCTTGCACATATCGCTGCGGACTTTTGGCCTGTTCCCGTCGCTGAATACGTCCATCAGCAAAACTAACCTTGCCGTGCGCACCCGCACCAATACCGATGTAGTCACCAAACTGCCAATAATTGAGGTTATGCGCACTCGCTTTGTCTTGACTTGCACTCCATGCCGACACTTCATAACGGTTAAAACCAGCTGCCAACAAATGCTGCTGTGATAAGGCTTGCAGACTATCTGCGGTATCTTCATCGGGCAAGTCTTTGGGCGGTCGAGCAAAAAATGGCGTATTGGGTTCGAGCGTTAATTGATAATGCGACAAATGTTCTGGTTGGAAACTCAATGCCGTTTCAATATCGGCTAAAGCCGTTTGCTCCGTTTGTCCCGGCAACCCCACCATTAAGTCGAGGTTAATATTGTCAAACCCCAAACGACGTGCCAAGGCTATCGCCTGCCGCGCTTGTTCACCATCATGAATACGGCCAATTTTTTGTAATAACTGGCTATCAAAACTTTGCACACCCAACGAGAGACGATTGACCCCAGCCGCCAGATAACCGGCAAAGTGTGCCGAATCGACCGTGCCCGGATTGGCTTCTAAGGTGATTTCACAATCGGCAGCCAGCCCTGCTGTGCGATCAATCGTTTCAATGACTGAGGCAATGACCGCAGGCGGCGCTAAGGAAGGCGTACCACCACCAAAAAAGATGCTACGAATGGCACGCCCTTGCACCAAAGGTAATTGTTGCTGCCAATCGGCTAATAAAGCTTGCGCATAAGCCTGTTGATCATCAGCACGGCTAACGTGCGAATTAAAGTCACAATAAGGACATTTCTGCACACACCAAGGCCAATGCACATAAACGGATAACGGAATATCCGCCACCACCAACTTTGACATCACGACAGCTGAGCCAATAAACTGGCCATCGCCAAGCCACGATGACTGATACGCTGTTTAATCTCGGCTGGCAACTGAGCACTGGCACAAGCATGAGTCGGCACCCAAAACATTGGATCATAGCCAAAACCACCCTCACCTACAGATTGGTGCAAAATACGACCATGCCACACGCCTTGCGCAACAATCGGCAAAGGATCTTGTGCATGACGCAAAAAAACGATCACACTGACAAAATAGGCATCTCGCTGTTCATCCACCAAGTCGTGCATCACTGATAGCAGCTTAGTATTATTCTCGGCATCGCTGGCCGTTTCACCAGCAAAGCGTGCCGAATAAATACCCGGTGCGCCTTGTAACGCTGGCACCACCAAGCCAGAGTCATCGGCAATAGCTGGCAAACCGGTTTGCTCACTGGCGGCTCTGGCTTTAATGAGTGCATTTTCAACAAAGGTCAGCCCATCTTCAGCCGGTTGAGCCACTCCCAGCTCGCTTTGCAGACTGACTTGCCAGCCTTTGGGTGCCAAGAGTTCGGTTAATTCTTTCGCCTTTTTCGCATTACCTGAAGCTAAAACACACCTCATGAATGCTGCTCCTGCAACAACACCTGACGTTGCAACACAAACAACTCATTAATCCCTTGCTGAGCCAAGGCCAACATGATTTGTAATTCATTCAACGTGTAGGGTTCGTCTTCAGCGGTTCCCTGCACTTCGATAAAACGGCCATCATCAACCATGACCACGTTCATATCGGTTTGCGCTGTCGAATCTTCCGCATAATCTAAGTCGAGCACCGCCTGATGATTAACGATGCCGACCGAGACAGACGCTACTTGATGCATAATCGGATTGGTCGATAAAGCCCCCGAAGTCATCAGCGATTGTATCGCTAAAGATAAGGCGACAAAGCCACCTGTAATGGCTGCGGTGCGCGTACCCCCATCAGCCTGAATCACATCACAGTCGATGGTAATGGTGCGCTCACCTAATTGTGTTAAGTCCACTGCCGCACGAAGGGAACGTCCAATTAAGCGTTGAATTTCTTGCGTCCGTCCCTGTTGCTTACCTCGTGCTGCCTCACGATCCATACGAGTAGACGTTGAGCGCGGCAACATGCCATATTCAGCCGTTACCCATCCCTGACCTTTACCACGCAAAAATGGGGGAACTTTCTCCTCCACTGAGGCCGTACAAATCACTTTTGTATTGCCGAAGCAAATCAATACCGATCCTTCAGCGTGCATGGTAAAGCTGGGCGTAATGGATACGGATCTCAGTTGATTCGGCTGACGTAAACTGGGACGAACAACAGATGAAATGCCGGATAAAGGTTGTGATGAAGTCATAAGGAACCGCTAGTTAACATGATTGAAGCCTCAAAAGCTGAGGGTTAGGGGTCTGGGGGAAGGGCAACTCAGTCATTAACTGCGAACCTAACCCCCCCTTCCTCCAGAAATAAGGCAAAAAATAAATATGAGCTAAAGCACTTTAGGTCATATTCTGTGATTTAATGGCGTTAATTATAGCCCCAAGATGAAAATTTGGTTACAATCTATAGGATATAAAGCCTCTTCAATTTTATAAGTTCAATTTTAGGATGCTAACATGCGAAGTATGACGGCCTTTGCCCGCGCCAGTAAGACCTTACCTAACGGCGGCCTTGTCTGGGAAATCAAATCGGTCAACCATCGCTTTCTAGAAGTGTTTGTGCGTATGCCAGAAGAAGTGCGCCATGTCGAAATGATGGTACGCGAGCGTCTGCGCGAAAAACTGAGCCGTGGCAAAGTCGAAGCTACCCTGAAATTGCAGTTATTGCCTAATGCTGATAGTGCTTTGTTAGACAAGGATCGTTTGGGACAAGTTGCTAACCTATTGGGACAAATTCAGCAGTCAGTTCCGGGAACCGCTCCAATTGACCCTATGAGCATTCTGGCGTGGCCTGGTATTGTACAAAATAGTTCTGGAGATGGGGACGAGCTGGAACAAGCCATCATCGCCACCTGTGATGAAGCGATTGACGCACTCAATGCAGCGCGTGATCGTGAAGGTGCAGCTTTGGCTGAAATCATGCGCCAACGTGCCGAAGCAGCGCTGAAATTGGTTGAAAACCTCCACCGCATGGCACCAGAAATCATTCGTCGTCATATTGATAGTTTACGTGTACGTGTGCGCGATCTGGCGGGTGAATTAGACGAAGGTCGCTGGTCGCAAGAAGTGGTGCTCTTAGCACAACGTAGCGACGTAACAGAAGAGATTGATCGCTTATCGACGCACTTGAAAGAAATTTTCACTATTTTGAAAAAACACGAGCCAATTGGTCGTCGTTTAGACTTCTTAATGCAGGAGTTGAACCGCGAAGCCAATACCTTAGGTGCCAAGGCTTGTACGATGGATATCACGCAGGTTAGCCTTGCCCTCAAAGTGCTGATTGAACAAATGCGTGAGCAAATTCAAAACTTAGAATAACTTATCCCAAATCAAGTCTTAATACTTGTTATTGATGCGGGCTTAAGGTATAGTTTCATCCCATAACAACGAGAGTCATGGAGAATACAAAATGAATTTATTAAAATTTTTAGCCTTTGTTGTCGTTGCGGTGGTTCTACCCTTCGCCGTTATCTTAGGTATTTACTTTGATCTATTGCCTAGCAGCATTGCGGTTGTGGTTGGCACCATTGGCACAGCAGCTGCCATCGCGACAATTGTTGGTATGACTATGTTCTTATTGTGGAGCGACATTAAAACAGGTCGTTACTCAAACAAGAAAGTATAAGCAAACTTAGTCATTGAGCATCAAAAACCCCGACTTGTCGGGGTTTTTTGTTATGGCTTAATCGCTCTTCTGGCATAATATAGCCATTAAACAGTCAACGAGATCACCATGGAACGTGTGCTACCACCCAACAACAGCAAAAAACCGCGTAACACCGCCGTTAAAAAAGAACATAGTCTATTCGATGATGAATTTCCGATTGCACACAGTGCTTCGTTAAACGTCGATGACGAAACAACACATCAACGCCCTATACCCGTAAAGCCCATAAAAAAACCCCTATCTCGTTGGTTAAAGGCGTTGATCGTGCTGATGCTATTGGCTCTATTTGCCTTCACCTCGTTTATCGGTTTTGCCGCTTACACTTATTGGACCAGTGTTTACCCGACTCTACCTAACGTTGCGGAACTTAAAAATATTCAAATGCAGGTTCCCCTACGCGTTTATACCAGCGATATGAAGCTGATTGCCGAATATGGCGAAAAAAAACGTATCCCGCTCAGCTATGAACAATTCCCGCCACAAATGGTACAAGCAATTCTGGCCTCGGAAGATGACCGATTTTTTGAACATCCCGGTGTCGATTATCAAGGGCTTCTTCGTGCCGCATTAGAATTAGCTAAAACAGGAAGTAAAAGCCAAGGTGGTTCCACCATTACCATGCAGGTGGCACGAAACTTCTTCTTAACGCCCGAAAAATCTTTCATGCGTAAAATCAACGAAATCGTTTTGTCATTAAATATTGAAAGTGAACTCACGAAAGAAGAAATTCTGGCCTTGTACATGAATAAAATTTTCTTAGGGCAACGATCTTACGGCTTTGCTGCCGCGGCACAAACCTATTTTGGTCGTCCGATAGATCAACTGACCGTTGATGAATATGCCTTGTTAGCTGGTCTGCCGAAAGCCCCTTCAACACTCAATCCCGTCGCCAATCCCGAAGCGGCTAAAAATCGCCGTGATTATGTTCTGCGTCGTATGACCGAGCTAGGCTATATTACCGAATCACAACGCACAGAAGCACAAGCCAAACCCGTTGAATCTAAGCTGTACACTGCTCAGGTTGAAGTACATGCAGAACATCTTGCCGAAATGGTTCGTTTATGGGCGGTTGAACGCTATGGCGAAGGCGTCTTAGAGCAAGGCCTTAAAATCATCACCACCGTAAACTCTGAATTAGAAAAACAAGCCCAGTCGGCTGTAAATACGGGTGTACTGGCTTATGAACGTCGTCATGGTTATCGTGGCCCTGTTGCCAACTTCGACACCAATCAGCAGGCACAATGGCCCCTTTCCGCTAAAGAACTGATGGAACCTGATGTCATTAAACTCGCCTTGGTAACCGATTGGAATGACAAAACTAAGACGGCTCAAGTTAAATTAAAAGACGGATCACAGATCAACCTTGACGCTAAAGCCAGCGAGTGGGCACGAAACTTCAAAGCACCCAATCGTAAAAGTTATCTGCAAGTGGGTGATGTGATCTATGTCGAACCGCTAGCCGATAAGACTTACCGACTGGCGCAAGCACCTCGTATTCAGGCAGCCATCGTCAGTATTGATAGTAAAACAGGTGCTTTGTTAGCCATTTCTGGCGGCTTTGATGAAGCGCGCAATCATTTTAATCGAGCAACTCAAGCCAGACGCCAGCCTGGCTCTAGCTTTAAGCCTTTCCTTTATGCTGCAGCGATTGATAAAGGCTACACCCCTGCTACTATCATTAATGATGCGCCCATCAGTCAATATGATGAATACAGTGAAGACTATTGGCGTCCGGAAAACTACACCAAGAAATTTGGCGGACCGACACGCATGCGTGTAGCCTTAGTGCATTCACTTAACCTCGTTTCTATTCGTATTATGCAAGACATTGGCGTTGACTACTTTATGGAGTTTGCACAACGTATTGGCATGGATACCAAAGAGATGTCCACCATTCGCAATCTATCTATTGCCTTGGGCACGAGCAGCACCAGCGTCTTAGAACACACGGGACACTATGCCATGTTTGCCAACGGCGGCTATCACATAAAGCCCTACTTTGTGCAGCAAGTGTTAGATGCTAAAGATCAACCTATTTTCAACGTAGAACCCCCTAAGTTTTGTGAAATTGATTGTCCAGAAGGAACGGCAGCACGCGTGATCTCACCCGAAACACAATTCCTCACCACCAGTATGATGCAAGATGTGGTTCGCATGGGAACGGCTCATGGAGCGATGGTACTGAAACGGAATGATTTAGCGGGTAAAACAGGCACGACTAACGACATCAAAGACACTTGGTTTGTCGGCTTTAATCCCGATGTAGTGACTGGCGTTTGGATGGGTTTTGACCAACCCGTGAGCATGGGCAAACAAGAATCAGGCGGTTCATCTGCCTTACCCATTTGGATTGACTTTATGCGCCTTGCGCTGAAAGATAAACCCGATGTTGGCTATGCTAAACCAGACAGCATTGTAGTTCGACGTATTGATAGCAATACCGGCGAACTCTTACCAGATGGTCAAGCTGGCGGCATCAACGAATTTTTCGACCAAAACAACCTGCCCGCTATTTCTCAGCCAGATCCTTTGCGCGAACTGCAACATGAACTATTCTGAGTGGCATCATATTGCGCATCAGGCTGCAATCGGTGACATAACTGAGGCGGTAGAATTATCAACATCCGCCATCAGTCAAAGCTGGCAACTGACCACAAATGGTGGTCAGCAGTATTGGGCAAGAACATGCCTAGCACGTCATCAAGCGGTAATTGAATGCGAGGTGGAAAACATCGCAGCATTGCAACAAGCGGGTATCAGAACACAAACCAACGTCTTACAGGGAAAAACATCGAAAACAGCTTGGCTCATTACTAATTGGCAAGAGCTCTCTCAAACCACGGTAGAGCCGCAACAGGCACTCACCGAGTTGCATGGTTTGCACTGTCAACAATCACCGCGCGATGCCTACGGCTGGGCGCACGCCAACGATATTAATGGACTGGTACAGTCGAATCAGTGGTTAACGGATTGGGCCAGTTTTTATCGCAGCCAACGACTTCTGCCCCAATTGCGTAAAGCGAAAGAAAATGGCTTGGCGCAGCGTTTCATCGACACCATGGAAGGCTTGCTTGCTCATCACTATGAATCCTGCTTTGAGCAGCATCACCCCAAACCGAGCTTAGTGCATGGTAATCTTTACCAATCTCCCCCATGTCTAACCCCAGATGGAGCAGCGTTTTTCTATCATCCCGCTTGTTACTATGGTGATGCCGAAGTCGATTTAGCAGCTCTGTTATTGGCGCACAGCCGTCCAGCACTGACTGAGACTGGCATTTGGAATCCTGCACTCGACTTGTCTTGCAAAACGCAATCACGATTACCTTGGTATCAACTTTACTATGCCTTGGTTGAATTTAATCTCATGACGCAACAGGATACACGTTTGATTGCGATATTACTGCAACAAATTCAATCGAATCAATAAGCGATGGAATATGAATGGCTAAGCAATGGCCAAGAAATCTTCTACATCCAATACGAGATAGGCTTCAACCGCCCCTTTACCAACGGCAATGCCACGGTACACATGCAATCCATGAATGCGACTGGCGTAGTCAATGTGTTTAATTTGCGATTTAAAGCAAGCAATCATGGCTTGCTTTTGTTGCCAAAGCTCGGGCGTCAATTCCACATAAGCATTCCATACGGGCAAGGTTCCCCAAATTTCATAAAAGGCTATTTTTAGGTTAGGCTGATAGCCTCTCTCACGCAACAAGCCTTGTAGCTGGGTTGTCACCGCTTTATGATCTGGGTGTTGATCGAGAAAGTTAGGAATGAAAATCCAATCCGCGAAACTTAGGTCTAACTGCGCAAAGCGTTGCTGATCCTCACCTAACGTTTGGTCTTCAACCCCTAAGAAACTCACTTGCCTCACGCCCGCCAACTGCATGGCGGCACGTAACTCTTGCTCACGCGTCTCAATCAACACGGCTCTAGGCAAAGTCGGATCACCCTTGGCACCATTCGTTAGGCAAACGACCGATAGCTGCCCAGCGAATTGAGCCAGTAACCCACCACAACCAATACTTTCATCATCCGAATGAGGGGCAAGCACCACTAACTTATCGGTTAATTTAGGCGAGAGCGGCTTGGCAGAAAGACTTTCATTCAAGGATAGCACTTGGGGTGAAGCTAACAAACGAAACAATAACCGACGAGCCAGTACATCCGCAACCAAACGACTGCGTTTCCACAGCGTCAACGCTCGACCTGTTAAATAACGAAAATTTGCCATGCTCATGCTCCCTGCTCACTAAACTTAGCCGCTAAAGCCGTGGCCACTGCTGGCGGTACAAACTCGGCAACAGGGCCCGACAAACGCGCAATTTCGCGCACTAGGCTCGATGAAATAAACGCATAGTGCTCAGCAGGGGTCAAAAAGACAGTTTCAACGCGCGAGTCCAAACGGCGGTTCATACTGGCTAACTGAAATTCATACTCAAAGTCCGATACCGCTCGCAAGCCACGCAAAATGGCCTGAGCGCCCACTTCGTGAACCAAATCCACCAGAAGGCCAGAAAAAGCAACAATACGTACATTCGGTAAATGCGCTAGCGCCAGCACGGCTAACTCGCGACGTTGCTGTAACGAAAACAAGGGATGCTTACCCGGATTTTCAGCAATAGCAACCAC
>NCFI01000107.1 GCA_002281095.1 Thiotrichales bacterium 35-46-9
GGTTAAAACCAACAAAGGCAGTCAACCACAACCAACTCATTTCCGTAATATCGACAGAACCCGACATGTGAGCCAATAAGATACTAATCATGATCATCAGACCAGCAAACAAATTAATTACACGAGAAACGGTCATAATATTGATATCCTTCATTAAAAATTTTCAATATTATACAAGATACGCATCACAAAAGGAAACGCAGTCTGAATTACGCACAAAAACAGCAGCCAATGCCTTGCAAGCCAGCCTCAGCTGAGCTAAAGTGATATCAACAAGTCAAATAATAATGATCAAGAGGTATGCATGTTAAGTGACCTAACCCTACTTAGACAACCGATTCTCGATGCACAAATGGCCATCATTGGTTATGAACTCATCATGCAGCCCATCGCCAGTAGTGGTCAGGTTGCCATGGACTGTTTTATGCAATTACATCAAACACACGACTTGACTGAATTGGCAGGTGGCGCGCTCATTTTTTTACGCGCCAATCAATTGCAATTAACCGAAAACCTATTAAATTTGATACCTAACCCCGACCATCTGATCATCGAAATTGAATCATCAGTGGCACAACAACCCGAAGCACTCAAACTCCTAAAGACCTTGCGCCAAGGGGGGGTTCGCTTGTGCTTAAGCGATTATCAACCAAACAGTGCCGATCATGACCGCGTTGCCAGCGCCTGCCAGTATGTTAAAGTTAGTCCTGACAATTGTTCGGCTCAGAATTACCGAGATGTGATTGAAAAGCTTCATAAAGCTTCGTTAAAAGTCATTGCTCAAGATGTGTTGGACGAAAGTTGCTTGCACGACCTAAAAGCAAGTGGTTTTGATTACTTTCAAGGCTTTTTCTTTACCAATCCGATTGTCCTACATGGCAAGAAACTCAGCGCCAGCAAATTAAACCTGTTACAGTTGCTTTCCAAAGTCAATAATAATGACACCGAGTTGGCCGTCTTAGCAGAAATCATCAGTCATGATGTCGCACTGAGTCATAAATTACTGACTGCGATTAATCAACCACAGCATAATTTACCCATCAAAGTCACCTCGATTAGCGATGCCATTCGTTACATGGGATTAAAGCGCTTAAAATTGTGGATTAGTATGATCTTGATGTCCGAAGTGGATGAAAAGCCTCAAGCGCTGATGGAAACATCGCTCGTACGCGCCAAACTCTGTGAGCAGTTGGCCGAACATGGTGGACATAAAGGCGAAAAAGACAGCTATTTTCTAGTGGGTTTGTTCTCGACGCTGGGCGCTTACTTCGACCTACCGCAAGATGAAGTGTTGGATGAACTGCCGATTGCCGATCATTTAAAAACGGCCATGCTCGATTATCAAGGTCCGGTCGGACAAGCCTTGTGGATTGCCAAACAATTTGAAAACCCTTATGCCGACCTCATGTCTTTGACCTATGAAGACGCGGCGATTATGGACCTATCGAACCATTACTTAACCGCAGCACGTTGGGGAAGTCAGGTGATGCGAGATACCCAATGACTCAAATCAGTCGTAATCCTTGGACGGGAGAACTCCTAGCAGAAATTGCATTCACAGAAGCGTTTGAGCTGGAGCAAATCCTGCAGAAAGCCCAACAAGCCTTTAAAAACTGGCATAAGCATTTTGCCATTTATGAACGACTCGAACCGATAGAAGCCCTTGCTCTGTTATTACGCCAACAGCGCGAAACCCTTGCTCGACTCATTACACAAGAAATGGGAAAGCGCTATATCGAGTCACTGGCAGAGATAGACAAGTGCGCTTGGTTATGCGAAGTCTATGCCCGCCATAGCATCGACTGGTTGGAACCTGAGGTTATTGCCACAGAAGCGCGCAAAAGCTTTGTGCAACCCCTTCCGTTAGGGGTTATTTTACTGGTCATGCCGTGGAACTTTCCATTCTGGCAAGTTATTCGTGCCGCCATTCCAGCCATCATTGCAGGCAATAGCGTGTTGTTAAAACATGCGAGTAATGTGCCCTTGTGTGCACAAGCACTATTCACCCTATTTCAAGAAGCTGGCTTCAAAGAGGGATTGTTTAATGTTGTTTTTGTGCCGGGCAATCAGGTTGAAAAGCTGGTGCGTCATCCACACATTCGTGGCGTCAGTCTCACCGGTAGCGAACCTGCAGGACGTTCAGTTGCCCAAGTAGCGGCTGGATATTTCAAGAAGGTGGTGCTCGAATTGGGCGGTTCGGATCCTTTTATTGTATTGGAAGACGCCGATCTGAATTTGGCATTAGATACGGCCATTCAATCCCGTTTTGCCAATGCGGGACAAAGCTGCATTGCGGCTAAACGCTTTATTATCGACAAATATCATTACGCTGATTTTTGTGAGGCGCTAACGGAACGTATTCAACAACTGAAAATGGGTGACCCGATGGACCCAGAAACGGACATAGCGCCACTCGCACGCGCCCAGCATTGTGACGAATTACATGAACAAGTGAGCGAAACACTCAACTCAGGCGCCCAGTTGTGTTGTGGTGGTAGCAAATGGTCGGAACATGACGGCTGCTATCAACCGACACTACTCGCGAATGCCATGCCGGGCATGAAAGCATTTGACGAGGAAACCTTTGGTCCTGTCGCAACCATTACCAAAGCTAGCGATATTCAACATGCCATTTCATTAGCCAACAGCAGTCATTTTGGGCTGGGTTCGACGGTCTTCACTCAAGACAGTACCACCGCACAAACCATTGCCGAAAACCTGCGCACAGGCTGTACTTACATTAATGGATTAATGCGCTCTGATCCACGTTTGCCTTTTGGCGGCACGGGTAACTCTGGTGTGGGTCGAGAAATGGGACGCCTAGGACTGTTAGAGTTTACGAATTTAAAAACCATTATTCATAGCTAGGCTTTCTGGCTATAAAAGCCGACATGGGTCGTCCGTCGACTAGGGTGATGACCTCATCACACAGAATTTGGTAATCTGCGAAAACCGTCGCCAACTCGTTCGGTGCCAGTAAAAAACGCGGATTTTTCGGACTACCAAAGGCTTCACTGCCCTGCATAAAGGTATGATAAATCAGGTAACCCTGAGGAGCCAATAGTCGTTTCATGGCGTTAAATAAGGGTCTATGTAAATAACGGGCGACATGAATCACACCTAAACTTGCATCGGGCATGTCCATAAAAGGGTCAGCAATTTGCTCACAATCCCGTTGCAAGGTGCGAATGGACACCTGTTGGCGACTGGCTAGATTTTCTGCTTTTTCTAGCATTTCGGCTCGAATGTCAACGCCCGTCATTTGCCAACCCTGCATCGCCAAATAGACGGTATCTCGCCCCGAACCACAGCCAATATCCAACCCTTGACGCAACAAGGAGTCATTCGGCAGCACCACTTCATTCACAAAACGTTGTACCAACAGCGATGGACGCCAAGCATAGGCATCATTTTCACCTGTCACTAAACGTTGCTGCTCAATGAGTTGTTGCTTGAAGGCTGGCGTCCATTCTTGCAATTGCACCTGTTGGTAGCCTTTCACTGCTAACCATGCTTTTAAATCAGCTTGTTGTTCGGGTGCATGCACCATCGTCATCACTTGTTGTGGCTCTGGTAATTCATATTGACGGTCCGATAGTGCAGCAACCCCATCAAAATGAACACTCCCCCGCCAATGCCCCTGCAAAAAGGCTGCTTTAGGACGAATATCGACAATAATTTCCACTGATGTGACCATAAAACCCTACAAAATTTTTAGAAAATATAATATTGGTTCACTTTGTGCTTTATGAATCATTGATCCATTCACCGAATCGCTAAGTTATGAGAAAAAACACGATACACTAACTGAATATCATGAATAAACTTGCCACCCTACTTGGCCTAATGCTTGGGGTAGTCGTCATTGTTTCCAGTATGTTCGATTACCAACAAATGCATTTTGTGTCTGCCTTCTTTGATGCTCGCTCGGCGTTAATCGTCGTGGGTGGGGTGTTGGCTGCTGTTCTAATTAATTATCCACTCAACCAACTCCCCTGTTTATTCAAGGGTATTTGGATTGCCATGAGTCGAGAAAGTCGCTCTGAACAATTGGTAATCGATGAATTACTCGATCTCGCTATTATCGCACAACGTCAAGGCAAGCTGGCTTTAGAAAAGCACATAGAGTCGATTGATCACGGTTTTATCAGACTCGGTTTAGCTGAATTATTAACCAGTAACGATGCCAGTGCACTCGAACGCAACTTACACAACGAGTTGTCAAGCATGCAACTCCGCCATGGCAACTGTCAAGAAATGTTTTACAACATGGCTTCCTATGCACCTGCCTTTGGTATGCTGGGTACAGTGATGGGACTCATCATGATGATGAGTATGCAAGGCAACACCAATCCAGCTGATAATTTCGCAATGAGTGAGGGTAATGATGTCATGCAACAACTACTCACCGGCATGGGGGTAGCATTGGTGACGACCTTTTACGGCGTGTTATTGGCCAACTTCATTTTTCTGCCTATTGCCGGTAAATTAAGCAACCTGTCCAAGCAGGAAATTC
>NCFI01000108.1 GCA_002281095.1 Thiotrichales bacterium 35-46-9
CTCAAAATGAGATTTAAGAGTCAATAAGCAGAGAATCACAAAAAGAAATTAAAGAGAAAGCAGCAATCGAGTGAGTGACTGCTATTTTTGACGCCAATAACACACTCAAAAACAAAAAAACCTAGCGATTAAGCTAGGTTTAGAATATGGTGCCGATTGAGAGACTCGAACTCCCGACCCACTGATTACAAATCAGTAGCTCTACCAACTGAGCTAAATCGGCGACAAGAGAATTATAGGAAAAAAACACCATCAGCGTCAAGAGGTTTGTGTCATTTTGTACTGAGTTTTGTGCTTTATGTCACATAACAACGGCTTATTTTTGGAACTCTTGCTGTGCTTTATTGATCGCTTCATTCACTTTTTCAGCGGTATGTTGGGTTTTGCTACCCCATTCATTGAGCGTATCAACCCATTCAATACTGGTAACCAGACCACTGCGAACGAGGTTATAAGTGTCCATCCAATTAAACGCAATTGCCGCAAGAATCAGTAAAATAGTGGCGAAACTACCTAAAAAAATACGAGAGAGTAAAAAGACTTTTAAGGCCAATAAGTTCATAAGGATCAAACCCTGGTAGAAACAGTAATATGCATAATACTACCCGAATTCGATTATTTTGGGTAACAACACTGACGAAAAATGGCGCGAGCAGGATGGACGGCCTGCTGCAGTGTTAAACTCAGTTCGGTTGGTTGATTCAGGAGTTGTTGTCGAATGAGTTGAGCTGCTAAGAATGCCGAGGTAAGACCATGCGAGCCATGACCGATGCTCATCCAAAGTTGCGGTAACAAGTGTGCAGACGTATCGGTAATGGTGTCGGGTTGATGACAACGCGCGCGAATTGCGGCTTGGTAGGGTTCAATATCTACGACAGGTCCAACCAGCGGCAAATGATCATAAGTATTAGCGCGATAAGCACTATGCCCTTGCGTCGGTAAGGTATCGGAACTTAGCGCATTAGGGTAGGCTTGATTGAGCAAGGCTAGGTTGTGAAGATGAGCGCTGTCGGTTAATCCTAAAGGAGCTTGTTGTTCGAAAGAAGCGCCAATGCAGGTAATACCATCGGGTGTTGTTGCGACATAACCGCCATAGGATAGTGCAAATTCGGGTGGGCTATTCCATGCTGTAGCGGGTAGATGAGAAACCTGCCCTTTATTCAGTTGTAATAGACTTCCCCATTCAGGAAAAGTCAGAGCCGTTTGTGCACCACTGGCGATAATAACTGCATCGGCTTGAAACAATCCTTGACTGGATGAGAGTTGCCAATATTGGCCGGTGTGAGCGAGTTGGCTAATCAAGGTTTGGGTATAAAGTTGGATGTTGCTATGTGTTAGCAGATGTTGAACGATCCGTCTTGGATAGAAACTGCCGCCTTGTGGAAACCACAAACCTGCTGGCTGATGTGGCAAAGGTAGGGCATCCATCCATTGCACCAGACTATCTTCGTAGCGACTGGCCCATGCTTGCCAACCTGCCTGTGTTTTGGCATGGGTTGACCACTTTGCCGCACCCGTTAATTGTCCTAGCTGCTCTCGATTGGGTTGTTGTTGCCACCAGTGCACGGCATGTTGCCAAGCCAGCCAATGCCATTGCGCGTAGGGGTTGTCGGGTCGTTGATCAATAATGGGCAAACAGTTGCCCGCTAAATTGCCCGAAGCCCCCGTAGCTGGTACTAAGGTTTGTTCGAAAATGAGGATGTCTAGTCCTGCTAGTGCCAGCTCTTGTGCTAACGAGGCTCCAGCGATACCAGCACCAATAATGGCAACCTGTTGAATGGGTACGCTTGTCTGCGGTAGGGGCAACCAAGGTTTGCCAAAGAAGCGAGCCATGCGTGATGATTAAAACATGCCTAGCATGTTAGAGGATTCACTGTCAGCTTGAGCTTGTTTGGCCAAGAAGGCAAGATGATCCCGTGTCAACCTTTCTCGTTCTAGGTTTTCGATTAAGTGCGCAGAAGTTTGGTTGGTATCGGCTTCGACAAAGCCATTACCTTCACCAATCAGCCAACAGGCACCTTCGGCTAAGCAGGTGACATAGGCGATTTGATAGTGGTCGGCATGAATGCGCGCTGGATGATGATGTCCTGCCACCGCCATAATGACTTCGTGTGGCAAATCCCAGCTTTTGAAGAGTGCAGCCCCTAATACAGCGTGGTTCATGTGCAGGAGCTTAGGCTCATTATCGGTGAAGGAGTCCAATGAATCGGACTGTTCACGCAGAATTTCATATTCACGCATAAAAAAGCGTGCCATTAAGACGCTGCCTGCTTCGTGAAGCAACCCCGCTAAGAAGGCAACAGCAGGATCGACTTGCCATTTAAATCGCTTATTCATGTATTCTGCCAAATGTTTGGCAGAGAAAGCAGCGGTAATGCTGTGGCGCCAGAATTTGCGTGCATCAATGAGCGGGCTAGTAAAGGTGCTGTGTAGGCTAATGGCATGTACAATATTGCGGGTTTCAATCACGCCCAAACGACCAACAGCGTTGGTGACGCTAGTCACATTGGTGTCGCCACGATAGAGCACTGAATTGGCGGTATCCATCACCCGTTTACTCACACCCGCATCGGCTTCAACAATGGCGCTCAGTTCTTGAATGTGTTTAGAGGGGTTTTTCCAAGCTTCTTCAAATTGACGTAGCGTTTGTGGAATTTCAGGTAGGCGATTAAGACGTTTTAGTTCTGAAAGAATGTCGCTACTTTTGCGCGTCGTCATAAGTCCACCTGCCGTTATATATGTGCTTTAACCTTCCAACAATACCACAGTTTTATGGCCGTGTATCATAACGCGGTCTTCCAAATGATAAATCAATCCTCTGGCGAGCACATTGCGTTCCACATCTCGACCTAAACGTTGTAAGTCTTCGATGCTGTGGCGATGGGTAACGCGAATCACATCTTGTTCAATAATGGGGCCTTCGTCCAAGTCTTGAGTCACATAGTGACAGGTGGCACCAATAAGTTTAACACCACGTTTGAATGCTTGATGGTAGGGTTTTGCGCCAATAAACGAAGGCAGGAAACTGTGATGAATATTAATCATGCGACCTAAATAGCGTTCGCATAGTGACGGCGGCATGATCTGCATAAAGCGCGCCAGTACGATGACGTCGGCGTTGAGTGCGTCAATTTGGGCTTCGTAAGCGGCAAAGGCTTCTGCTTTGTTGTCTTTGCTGATCGGAATGTAAAAGAAGGGGATGTTGTACCAGCCCGCCATTTCTCCCAACACTTGATGGTTAGCGACGATGCCAACAATATCGCCATCTAATTCGCCTGCTTTCCAACGGTAAAGCAGGTCGTGTAAACAGTGTGCCTCATGGCTCACCAGTAACACAATGCGCTTTTTCTGCGCTGAATCACTGATACTCCATTGCATCGAGAACTCGCGGGCGATTGGTTCGAAGGCAGTGCGGAATTGTTCGACATCGAAGGGCATGGAGGCGGCCTCGATTTCGGTACGCATAAAGAACCAGCCAGCATCTTGATCCAAATGATGATTAGCTTCGGTGATGTTGCCACCATAGAGCGCAATAAAGCTGGAGACTTTACCAACAATACCCACTTTATCGGGGCAAGCAATACTTAAACGATATACATGTGGAGTAGATAGGTTCATGGCAAAATCACTTTTGTTGGGCATTATGGATGATGCGGGCTGGATTGCCCAGTTTAGCTAAGGCACTGTTGAGGCGAGCATCAATCATGCCACCATACTGATCAATGTCTGCAACCACACCGAGAATATGATCTTCAATGATGTTGCCTTCAGGAGATAAGAACACGATCGTAGGCGTTAACTGTGCTTTGTAACGTTTTGCCACGAGCATGCTGTCTTTGCTTTGACCGTCAAAATCAACAATGGTATCTTGACCCAAATCTAAGCGGCGCATCAGTACTTTTTGTTGGTATTGTTTGTTTTTGAGCATCGGTTGTATGACATCGCGTTCCAGCTGATGGCAGTAACGGCAGTCAGGTGCGGTGGCAAATAACAAAATGGGCAGTCGCGCTGTTTGTGCTTCTTGCGCTAAAGTCGATAAGTCCGTCACCGTGATTAAGTCGGAATGTTTGGCAGCTTCACAGGCTCCTAGCCCGAAGAGGGGTAAGAGTAGCGCGGCCGAGAGTAGCAATCGTCGAGATATTTTCATGGCTTTTATTATAGAATAGCCTCATTAGTTTAGGAAGCTCTTAAAATATGAATAAATTATTCATCGCTACGCGAAAAAGTCCATTAGCCATGTGGCAAGCCGAATTTGTCAAAACGCAGTTAATGCAACAACATCCTCAGTTAGCCATTGAGTTGATTGGTATGAGCACCCAAGGCGATGTGTTGTTGGATGTTCCTTTGGCAAAAATCGGTGGTAAAGGACTATTTATTAAAGAATTAGAAGAGCAGATGTTGGCAGGTAATGCCCAGTTAGCGGTGCATAGTATGAAAGACTTACCCGCTGTCTTGCCAGAAGGCTTTGCCATTGGTGCGGTGATGGCGAGACATAACCCCTTGGA
>NCFI01000109.1 GCA_002281095.1 Thiotrichales bacterium 35-46-9
ATATTTGACAAACATTACCAGAGGTAAATGTATTTTAATTGATGATTAATTGATGTCCGGCAACTATTTCCCAAAATCTAAAATATACTTCAGGATCCGCCTGATATTACTAATGATGTTCTTAGTAATAGGAGGTGTGAGTGCGCAGGTTATATTTCCCTATGGTGAAACGTTTAAAAATGCCACAGCGACCGGAGTTATTCTTGGTGCAGGAGGTATTTCAAATCCAGCTGTATTAACAGGTACAGGAACTGCTATTGATGGAATTACAGACCCTGTTGGTGCCGGGTATTTGCGGCTTACAAGTCAACTTGCAGATCAGGCTGGTTATGCGCGAAGCACAAGGAAATTTCCATCCCGCTATGGGGTTACGGTTAATTTTGAGTATTATACTTGGAATTCAGGTTCTCCTACCTACACTGCAGACGGACTTTCTTTTTTCCTTTTTGATGCTACAGCTTCAGGCGCCTTTCAAATTGGGGGCTTCGGAGGTTCATTAGGATATGCACAACGAAGTTCCCCAACTCAAGTGTCGGGACTAAGTAAAGGATTCCTTGGGATTGGATTTGATGAATTCGGAAACTTTGTAACTGAAACAGAGGGCAGGCAGGGAGGTAACGGAACTGATTTGTTGCTCAATCAAAGTAATGTTGGTCTTCGGGGTGATGGCGATGGAGATGCATTGGTTGCCACAAATTACGAATATTTAACACATACAAGGACAACGGATGGAGGAGTTGACGGGGGATCATTTCAGATTCATGGGGATGTTAACGGAAGAGATAATGGCATTGCCGGATTAACGCCACTATTGGCAGGATACAGAAAGGCTAAGATTGAGATTATTCCGGTAGATCTGGCCAATAATCCGGATACAATTAGTGCTCCAACCCGTTATAAAGTCAATGTTTGGATTACAACAGGAGATCCCGGAGGTGCTGTTGAGCACCGGGTCATCAATGATTATATTTATATCCCTTCAAGTGCGGTGCCGGATAGCCTGAGCTATGGTTTTGCAGCGTCTACAGGAGGTTTTCAGAATTATCATGAAGTACGTGGTCTTGATATTGTAGCTCCAAGCGTTTTTGAGTTTCAGCCTGTGCTGGCTGATGTAGCCGTAACCGGAAATGAAGATACAGATTATACTTTTTCTGTTTTAGATTTCACAACGGGGTTTCTTGATCCCAATGGCACGAATACCCTCACTGAAATTAGGGTTGAAAGTCTTCCTGCAAATGGTACCTTGAAACTTAGTGGGGCTAATATTTCTGCCAATCAAGTCATTTCACTTGCCAATATTCCAAATATAACCTTTACTCCAAATCCCGACTGGCATGGATCTACAAGCTTTAACTGGAGTGGCAGGGATGCTATATCCTATGCTACTACTCCGAAAGCTGTAAATATTACAATTAATTCAGTAAATGATGCACCCGCCGGTACAGATGGATCTATTTCGGTTCTTCAGGATGCTACTGACCATCCTATTACGGCTGCAAACTTTGGTTTTACAGACCCAAACGATGTTACCCCTGGTCCGGTTAATACTTTTAGTGGTGTAAAAATCACTTCAATTCCTACCCTGGGTCTCCTAGAACTGGATAATGTTGCAGTTACTGCCGGACAGGATATTCCCCTTTCAGATATTACTGCAAACAAACTCACTTATACTCCTGTAGCAGCCGGTAACGGCTCACCTTACACAACTTTTACTTTCCAGGTCCTGGATAATGGCGGAACATCAAATGGAGGAGTTGCACTTGATCAGTCGGCAAATACCATGACCATTAATGTGGCTCCAACGCCAACTATCACATTAACATCAGCAAATCCTGTAATATGTTTTGGAACAGAAAGTGCAAATATTACATATAGTGGTACTACAGGGACCCCAACGCCAGACAGGTATAGTATTGATTGGAATGCAGCAGCGAACACGGCAGGTATTACCGATGTAATAGATGGTACACTTTCTGGTGGTACAATTACAATAACTGGTTTAGCTGCAATTGCAGGGGGTACCTACACAGGAACATTAACAGTACGTAATGTATTAAATACAATTTCAAGTACTGGGACAGTTGTAACTGTTACGGTTAATCCATTACCGAGTGTAGGTATGGCAGTGAGTGATCCAACGATTTGTTCAGGAGCGACAGCTACAATTACGTTAAACAGCTCGGTAGTTGGTATCAATTATCAGTTACGTTTGGATGCGGGCAATACGAATGTAGGTGCAGTAGTAGCAGGTACTGGAGGTGATATTACATTCAGTGTGAGTCCAACGACTACCACTACTTATAATGTTCTTGCTACGAATGCCACTACAAGTTGTTCAGCGACGGTTACCGATAAATCAATTGTTACGGTTAATCCATTACCGGGCGTTGGCATGGCGGTGAGTGATGCGACAATCTGTTCAGGAGCAGCAGCGACGATTACCCTAAGTAATTCTGTGGTTGGAATAAATTATCAGTTACGGCTTGATTCAGACAATTCATTGGTAGGGGCAGTGGTAGCAGGTACAGGAGGTGATATTACGTTCAGTGCGAGTCCAACGACTACTACTACTTATAATGTTCTTGCTACGAATGCCACTACAAGTTGTTCAGCGACAGTTACCGATAAGTCAGTTGTTACGGTTAATCCATTACCGGGCGTAGGCATGGCTGTGAGTGATGCTACAATCTGTTCAGGAGCAGCAGCGACTATTACCCTGAGTAATTCTGTGGTTGGAATCAATTACCAGTTACGGCTTGATTCAGACAACTCATTGGTAGGTGCAGTGGTAGTAGGTACAGGAGGTAATATTACTTTCAGTGCGAGCCCAACAACGACTACTACCTATAATGTTCTTGCCACAAACGCCACTACAAGCTGTTCGGCGATGGTGACTGATAAGCCACTTGTTACAGTGAACACCACTGCACAGCCCTCCACCATAAGTGGTGGCGATGCTGTTTGCATCGGGACTTCACATACTTACACAGTTACCCTTGTAGCCGGGCATACTTATACCTGGACTTACAGTAATCCTGCAGGAGTTACATTTACTGCAAATCCTGAAGGAAATAGTATTACTGTAAACTATTCAAATACAGCAGTTAGCGGTACATGGAGTGTTACTGCAACAAACACTGCTACCGGATGTACCAGCTCTGCCCGTACATTACCTGTTACAGTTAATTCCTCTCCTCAACCGGGTGTAATTACAGGTACTGCAAGTATTTGTGCAGTATCTTCGGGGGTAAGTTACAGTGTAGCCGCTGTGGCAAACACAACTTATAACTGGACTTATAGCGGAACAGGGGCGACAATTGCCAGTGGTGGTGGAACCAATTCGATTACTGTAGACTATGCGAGTAATGCAACTATAGGAACATGGAGTGTAGTTGCAACCGGACCTAATGCATGTCCTAGTCTGCCACAGACTTTTGCAGTTACTGCGGTTAATGTAACACCGACAGTTGCCGCAATTACTGGGGCATCAACAGTAAATATTGGTGCTACTTTAACTCTGGAAAGTACTACACCAGGAGGTACCTGGAGTAGTTCAAATACATCAGTTGCAACTGTGAATTCTACTGGAATTGTAACGGGTGTTGCAATAGGTACGGCAACGATTAGTTATACCCTTAGCTCCGGGGCTTGTTCTGGCACTGCAACTAAAGTTATTACCGTTAGCCCTGGTAATACTCCACCTGTAGCTGTTACAGATAGTTATACTGTTGCAAGGGGTGGCACACTTACCCAGACGGCTCCCGGCGTTTTGATTAATGACACCGATGCTGAGAATAGTGCCCTTACTGCTTTATTGGTACTCGGCCCTGCAAATGGGACCTTGACACTAAACAGTAACGGTTCATTTACCTACGTGCACAATGGCACAAACACATTCTTTGATAGCTTTACTTATAAAGCGAATGATGGTACTAATGATGGTAATACAGTAAATGTAAATATTACAATAAGTTCAACTAATAATGCCCCAATTGCACAAAATGATACATACACTGTTGCGTATAATAGCACAACATCGATAGCTGCACCAGGGGTTTTGAATAATGATACAGACCTGAATAGTGATCCTCTTACAGCTATTAGGGTAAGTAGCCCGGCTCACGGAACACTTACATTAAATAGTAACGGTTCCTTTACTTATTTGAATACAGGTGGTTCAGCTACAAGTGATAGTTTTACCTATAAAGCGAACGATGGCAAAGTTGATGGAAACACGGTTACCGTAACCTTGAACATTGTTCGTCCAAATCAAGCTCCGGTTGCAGTTGGTGATTTGTATGGATTAACAAAGGGCTCTACTTTAACAGTTTCTGCTCCCGGAGTTTTATCTAATGATTCAGATGCTGATGGGGATGTAATTACTGCAATTAAATTAAGTGATCCTGTGCACGGTGTGTTAACTTTTAATAGTAATGGCTCATTTACTTATGTTCATGGTGGTGGGACAAATGATTCAGATAGTTTTACATACAAAT
>NCFI01000013.1 GCA_002281095.1 Thiotrichales bacterium 35-46-9
AGGTGTTTCTTTTTTTGGTTATGGTATTGCCACATCATTAACACTCACTTTATTCATTGGCTTGTGGCTGGTTAATCGGCTATTAAATAGACTTGAATTTGATACCTTTATGATGCAATAAAAGATGTATATGAAATTTTTTATTCTAAGAAGCCCAGCTTTTTGGTTGGCATTTTTCTGGCTAAACTATTGCCATGCTTTTGCTCAAGAAGTACCGGTTGACTATGCCTTGGCTCAGAAAGCATATGAGCAGCAGGATTACAGAGCCGCGTTCAATCACTGGCAAATCTTAGCTAACCAAAATCACGCACCATCCCAATTTAAGTTAGCCACACTTTACGATGAGGGACAGGGTGTCGAAAAAGATATTACCAAAGCCCGGTATTGGTATGGCAAAGCAGCTGAGCAGGGATATTTGCCCGCTCAGTTCAATTTAGGCCTGTTGGAAGTGGCCGAAAAAAAATTGGTGTCTGCTAAGCAAGTGTCTGTCAAGCCCAAAGAGGAAACAGCAAGCTATATAGCCGTGCAGAAGCCTATCTGCCAAAATGTTCCTGATTTGGTCCTTGAGTGGGCAAAAGCCTGGTCGGAGCGGAATTTGGATGTTTATCTTCAATTTTATGCACCTAACTACCATCCCGTTGGCATTACTAGGGCGAGATGGTTAAAAGAGCGTACCCAGCGAATAAAGCATTCAGCTTATGATATTCATGTATCCATTAGTGCGTTAACGCTAAACAATCAGGGTAACCGTAAGGAAGCTATCTTTACCCAAGTTTACGATAGCGCCCGATACAAAGACACGGTCGAAAAAACCCTGGTGTTTGATAATGTTGGTGGAAAATGTCGCATTGTGGAAGAAAAAGTGAGTAAAGGTCGTTTATACTAGTGCGCACCACCATTTTAGGGGATTCGTACTATGCAGAGGAAGCAGATGGATACACAACGCGCCACCGAAATTGCTCAGGTTTTAACTCAAGCTTTGCCTTATATTCGTCGATTTGTCGGTAAAACCATTGTTGTTAAATATGGTGGTAATGCCATGGTCGATGATGATTTGGAGCAAAGTTTTGCGCGCGACATTGTGCTGATGAAGCAAATCGGTATGAACCCAGTGGTGGTGCATGGTGGTGGTCCGCAGATCGGTAAGCTGTTAGCGCAAATTGGTAAAGAATCACAATTTATTGATGGCATGCGTGTTACCGACCGTGAAACCATGGATGTGGTGGAGATGGTGTTAGGCGGTCAAGTCAATAAAGCGATTGTTGGCATGATTCAAAAAGCGGGTGGACGATGCGTGGGGCTTACGGGTAAAGATGCTGGACTGATTAAAGCGAAAAAAATGACTTTAACCAAGCACAATCCTGCTGTTGATGTACCTGAAATCATTGATTTGGGACATGTGGGTGAAGTGGAGGCGGTGGATACGCACATTCTCGATTTAATGATTGAAAGTGACATTATTCCTGTTATTGCACCCGTTGGTTACGATGATGAAGGTCATAGCTATAACATCAATGCCGACTTTGTCGCTGGTGCGGTTGCTGGTGCCTTAAAAGCAGAAAAGCTGATGTTATTAACCAATATCGCGGGTTTGCAAGACAAGCAAGGTAACTTGCTGACTGGCTTGACGCATGCCATGGTTGAGGGTCTGATTGCTGACGGAACCATTTATGGGGGTATGCTGCCGAAGATTCGTTGTGCGTTAGACAGTGTAACGGCAGGTGTTAAATCGGCGCACATTGTTGATGGACGTGTACAGCACGCGGTGTTGTTGGAAGTCTTCACCGATGAAGGTGTGGGTACGCTCATTACCGCTTAAGGAGAATGAACATGAAAATGGGCTTAACGGTTGTTTTAATCAGTTTGTTGATGAGTGGTTTGGCAACATCTGTTCAAGCCAAGCGACCAACGATTGTCGCAGCCACTCCTGTCGTGGTGCTGATGCCTTTTCTGACAGATAATCCTGATTTTTTTGCCTTAACCCCAGAGTAAAGACAATCGGTAACGAAAATCGCACAAGTGAGTAGTGCAAAGCGCGAAGCGATTGACCAGTCGGTCTTAGATTTACGTGCGGAGTTACGCGAGGAAATTTTTAAGTTCAAGGCGGATACTAAACTCATTAAGCAGTTAAGCGATGAGTTGGCAAAACAAGAGGCGGCACGTGTGCAGTTGTCGATTGAGTGTGCTAAGGGATTGCGTTCGACACTGACAGCAGAACAATGGAAGACGCTGACTGAGTTGGCGTTGCAGTAGGTTGGCGAACTGGGTGCGACACTATGTCGCATGGTGTTTGTTTGCCTTTAGGATTATGATGGAGCCAGTAAATAACATTTCCTCTGTTATTGAACACTCCTCAGCTTGAACCACTCACTCAATGAGTGGTTTTTTTATGCCAAAAAGGCAGTATTTTTTCATGTTCTAAAGGCAATGCGTGTTTTTAATGAAAAAAGGAAGTCTGAATAAGAAGCATAGCGCATTATTTAGACCTTCCCTAAGGGTTGGGTATTAATGGAGTTTTGGTTAGAGCAGTTAGTGTTGCTGTTGGTATCCTTAGTGGCTAATGCTTTTTCGGCGCTGGCGGGGGGTGGTGCAGGTCTGTTACAGTTTCCAGCTTTATTGTGGCTGGGTTTGCCCTTTGCTGTCGCATTGGCCACGCATAAGGTTGCCAGTGTCGCCTTGGGTATTGGTGCAACCTTGCGCTATATGCAGTCTGGCTTGTTATCGTGGCGTTTAAGTTTGTTGATTCTAGCGGCTGGCTTGCCGGGTGTTTGGTTGGGTGCCATCAGTGTGTTGGCATTGCCAGAGCAGGCTTTGCTCATTGCCTTAGGTCTGCTGACCATGGCGATGGGTCTTTATTCTATGAAACAAGCCAGTTTGGGGCTAGAACAACGTCAGATGCTGCGTAGTCGACTGCAAATGGGCTTAGGTGCGTTGGTATTGGCTTTGATTGGTGTGTTAAATGGATCGCTCACCTCGGGGACAGGCTTGTTTGTTACCTTATGGCTGGTTCGATGGTATGGTTTGGATTATAAACAAGCCGTTGCATACACGCTGGTGTTGGTGGGCTTTTTTTGGAACGGATTAGGTGGACTGACTTTGGCGCTAGTCGGTGAAGTTCGTTGGGATTGGCTGCCAACCTTGCTCATTGCCTCGGTGGTGGGTGGTTATTTAGGTGCTCATTGGGCACTGCTCAAAGGCAATCTTTGGGTTAAGCGTGCTTTTGAGTGGGTAACCTTATTAACGGGGGCTAGTCTGTTAATAAGGGCAGCGTTTTAACTTGCCATAGGTTGATTAATTTAGCACAACCTTGAGTTAGGGTCGTCCAATCGGCTGGCAATACTAACTGAGCCAGTGCACAAGTTGGAAAGAGTTTGACTTCTTGTTGTAAGCGAGCATCTTCGGTCAAGTAAGTTAACAAGGTTTCTAACCCAGGGTTGTGGCCGACCAATAAGGTGCGTTTAGCAACAGGCGTTTGTGCCAATACCGTTAACAGAGTTTCAGCGCTGGATTCGTAAACGTCAAGCGATTCAATACAGTCAATATGATTATCGCTGTCGAAATGACCACGCGCACGTCGAATGGTTTGTAGGGTGCGTTTAGCGGGAGAGGTGACAATTAAATCGGGATGAAGTTGTTGTTGCGCAATCCAGTGTCCAATTTTATGGGCGTCTTCACGTCCACGCTCACTCAGTGGGCGTTCGAAGTCAGCCAGTGTCGGATCACTATGATCCGACTTGGCGTGGCGCAGAATCAGTAGTTCACGTAAGCCAGTGTTGGCACTCATTCCCTTAGACTCCGTAAGCCGCACGATAGGCGCGCATGGCGTCCACGTAATGACTGAGTGTGGGGTGACTTTCTAAGTGGCTAATGAGATGCGCCATGGTAACAATTGGGATAACGGGAATGCCAAAGCGATCTTCTACTTCTTGTACGCTTGATTTTTCTCCCGTACCTTTTTCCATGCGGTCTAAGGCAATGACCACACCAGCCGGCGTTGCTCCCGCTGCCTGAATAATTTCAATGGATTCACGAATCGCCGTGCCAGCCGTGATCACATCATCAACAATTAAAATCTTACCTGCTAAGGGCGTACCAACAATGCTACCACCTTCACCGTGTGCTTTGGCTTCTTTGCGGTTAAAGCTGTAAGCCCTGTCTTGCTGATGGTGTTCCGATAGCGCAATGCTAGCTGCCGCTACCAGCGGAATCCCTTTGTAGGCTGGGCCAAATAGTACATCATAGTCGACACCACATTGAGCAATGGTGTGAGCGTAAAACTGTCCCAGTTTAGCGAGACTGCTACCTGAGTTAAATAAGCCAGCGTTAAAGAAATAAGGGCTGGTACGACCGGACTTTAGTGTGAATTCACCGAAGCGTAATACATTGGTGCTGAGAATAAAGTCTATAAAATCATGTTGATAAGGATGCATAATAAACCAAGTTGTAAACAGATAATGCTATTTATACGGCATATTGCGCTAAAATGGAAGCCCAACGTCGGTTAAGGAGAGGCGAATGAAGGACGGCGATCAGCCTTGTGTGTTGGTGACGGGAGCCAGTCGTCGCTTAGGAGCGAGTTTGGTGGCTCATTGGTTGCAGTCGGGATATAAAGTGTTGGCTAGCTATCGCCATGAGTCTGACCAAGTTCAGACGCTACGCCAACAGGGGGCAGTTATGTTGTGTGCCGATGTCGCCACTGAAGCTGGTGTACAGGAGCTCATTGAAGCTGTACAAGCGCTTACCCCTTCTTTGAGGGGTATCGTCCATAATGCTTCCATTTGGCATTCTGATGCAGAGTTAACACAGTCACCAATGCTACTCAATACAACTTATGCCTTGCATCTCTTTTCGCCTTACCGACTGAATCAGGCGCTGCTGCCACTATTACAAGCCCATTCTGGATTGAGTGATATTGTTTTTATCAGCGATGCCAGTAGCGATCAAGGCAAGGCAGATAAAGCCTTATACACTGCCTCAAAAAGCGCCATGGAGAGTTTAATGCGTTCTCAAGCGGTTGCTTATGCACCTAAGGTTAAGGTGAATGCCGTGGCACCAGGGCTGTTGGCCTTTCATGAAACGGACGATGAAGATTATCGGCAGAAACGATTGGCGCAAACGCTATTAGGTATTGAGCCAGGATTTAAGCCGGTTATTGATGCCATTGATTATGTGTTTGCCAGTCCTTACACCACGGGCACGCGTCTGGTGGTTGACGGTGGCTCCAGTTTGCTGCAAAACTAATCTTTGCTATGGCTTAAATGGCGTAATGAGTGGAAAGGGTGCTTGGATTTGCTGACCGTCAGCTAAGTCAATCAGTAGCGTTAATTGCCATTGCATTTCATCAATGGTGCAGAAGGATAAGATAGATTTTCCTTGCCATTCATTGTGCGCAATTTGTGTCAGGTTTACACGATTGTAACCCATATACATGTTGCTACCATTAATATCTAACTGTACCTTATCAGCCATAACGCCCTGAATTTCTGCCGTTATGTTAAGGCCTTTGGCAATGGGGATGGGTTGTGGACTAATACTTAAGCGTACTCTGATAGCATCCTGCTCGATAATGCAATCGCCCGTATGCAATTGGCATTGATTAGGCATGGACAGAATGCGGTTTTTGATTTGTGGTGAAGGCTGTATCCACCACCATGTTAACGCACTAGCGAGGATGGCACCTAGGGGTAACATAAATACGAGCCATTTTTTCATTACTGTTTACCTGGGTTAAGGGGTTGACACTGAGGACAATAATAGCTTGAGCGACCATCGATGCGAAGATTGTCGATAGGCGTATCGCATTGGTAGCAAGACTGTTGTGCGCGACCATAAACGTTGAGTGTTTGCGCAAAATAGCCGGGTTGACCATCGGGGTTAAGAAAGTCCCTTAACGTGCTGCCGCCTTGAGCGATGGCTCGGTTTAGGGTGGCTTGAATGTGACCGTGTAATAAGCCGAGCTGAGTTGGTGTGAGCTGATGGCATGGTGTGAGTGGATGGATACCCGCCAAAAAGAGCGATTCACAGGCATAAATATTGCCAATACCAACCACGAGTTCATTATTCATCAGGCTGGTTTTGATTGGAGCGTTACGTTTGGCTAGCTTGCTTTGTAAGTATTGGGTGCTAAAAGCATCACTTAAGGGTTCTGGTCCGAGTTTTGTAATTAAGCTATGCTGATTGGCAGAATCACACGCAATAAGAAAACCAAAACGACGAGGATCATGATAACGCAGACATACCGATCCAAATGCTAGCTGCCAATGGTCGTGTTTACGCCATTCTGTCTCTTGTGAAACAATGCGCAAGCTTCCCGACATGCCTAGGTGAATAATAAGGGTTGATGTGTTGAATTTGAGTAACAAATATTTGGCACGTCGCTCAACCGACATTAAGACTTGTCCGATGAGGCTGTTGACCTGCTCGACGGGAATAGGATAACGCAATCTAGCTTGACGTATGATGGCGTGCGTTAACTGTTGCTGGTCAATATGCGGTGCAATGCCACGTCGCGTGGTTTCAACTTCGGGTAATTCGGGCATGGTTGGGTTTCACGGTCAAAAAGTTGGCTAATAGGCGTTATGTTAGCACAGTGAAAAATGACTCATATGCAAAAAGCCCGAACAAGTCGGGCTTTTTGCAGAAGAAGCAGACAATTATTTAATTTTTGCTTCTTTAAACAGAACGTGTTTACGCGCTTTAGGATCGAATTTCATCATTTCGAGCTTTTCAGGCGTTGTGCGTTTGTTTTTGGTTGTGGTGTAGAAGAAACCCGTTTCAGCAGTAGAAACCAATTTAATCTTTTCACGAATTGACTTAGCCATACCATCACTCCTTAGATGTTTTCGCCGTTAGCGCGTAAAGCGCCAACTACAGCTTCGATACCCAATTTGTCGATAGTACGCAAGCCATTTGCTGAAATACGTAAACGAACAAAACGCTGTTCTGACTCTAACCAAAAACGTTTGTTATGCAGGTTAGGCAAAAAACGACGCTTAGTTTTGATGTTAGAGTGAGACACTTTGTTCCCAGTTACTGTGCCTTTGCCAGTAATTTGACATACACGTGCCATGATGAATTCCTTATCGTCTAAAATGACAAAGCCGGAATTATAGCCAGTTATCTTTTTCTTTGTCAATAGGTGTTCGTTAAACAACTCGGGTAGATTACTAAGGTGTTTGTGTGCGCGAACTCATTTAATGGTTGATTGGTAAAGAAGCATTCTAAGGATAAAGCTAGCTAGATGGATAGGTAATGTCTGAAAAATATAAAGCGAAGCGCATTGCTTGGACTATCTTGGATGATGCTGTTTTATTATGAAGTGCGTTCAACTGCTAACGGATGGGGGCTAAGTAGAGGCGAATGGCGGCAAGAATAAACTTGCGCGAAATCAATTAAAAAACGAAAACCCCTACTGGTGTTCACGGTTTGTCTGCGTTATAGTGACCTTGATCCAAAGACAGTAACGCAACAAGCAATGCTTCGAGTGTAAATTATAGATAATCGTCTATGGTTTATATTTGAAATATTGATTTTTATTTATTGTGAAAACTGCGTTATAGTTAGCGGGTAAAGATCGGCAACGGTCTCAATTTGATTGAGTTTTTTTAACCTTAATTAAGGAGCCATCCATGGCTGCAAAGAAGTATAACGCTGGTGTTAAAGAATACCGCCATACCTATTGGACTCCAGAGTACACTCCTCTGGACACCGACTTGTTGGCATGTTTCAAAATCGTTCCTCAACCAGGTGTTGACCGTGAAGAAGCGGCAGCAGCAGTTGCGGCAGAGTCTTCAACAGGTACTTGGACCACAGTTTGGACTGACCTGTTAACTGACATGGACTACTACAAAGGACGTTCTTACCGTATTGAAGACGTTCCAGGTGACGACACTGCATTCTATGCGTTCATCGCTTACCCAATCGACTTGTTCGAATCTGGCTCTGTAGTAAACGTATTCACTTCTTTAGTGGGTAACGTATTCGGTTTCAAAGCTGTACGTTCACTACGTTTAGAAGACGTTCGTTTCCCAATCGCTTTCGTTAAAACTTGTGGTGGCCCTCCTGTTGGTATCCAAGTTGAGCGTGACATGCTGAACAAATATGGTCGTCCATTGTTGGGTTGTACTATTAAGCCTAAATTAGGTTTGTCTGCTAAAAACTACGGTCGCGCTGTATATGAGTGCTTACGTGGTGGTCTAGACTTCACTAAAGACGACGAAAACGTTAACAGCCAACCATTCATGAACTGGAAACACCGTTTTGACTTCGTTATGGAAGCGATCCATAAAGCTGAAGCTGAAACTGGCGAGCGTAAAGGTCACTACCTAAACGTTACTGCTCCTTGTTCAGAAGAAATGATGCGTCGTGCTGAGTATGCTAAAGAAATCGGTGCTCCGATTGTTATGCATGACTACATCACTGGTGGTTTCTCTGCTAACACAGCATTGGCTAACTTCTGTCGTGAAAACGGTATCCTGTTACACATCCACCGCGCAATGCATGCGGTACTTGACCGTAACCCACACCACGGTATCCACTTCCGCGTATTGACTAAGATCTTACGTTTGTCAGGTGGTGACCAACTACATACTGGTACAGTAGTAGGTAAATTGGAAGGTGACCGTGCTGCTACTTTAGGTTGGATCGACTTATTACGTGAGTCTTTCATTCCTGAAGATCGTTCACGTGGTCTATTCTTCGACCAAGACTGGGGTTCAATGCCTGGTGCGTTTGCTGTTGCTTCTGGTGGTATTCACGTATGGCACATGCCAGCGTTGGTTAACATCTTCGGTGACGACTCAGTTCTTCAGTTCGGTGGTGGTACATTAGGTCACCCATGGGGTAACGCTGCTGGTGCAGCTGCTAACCGTGTGGCGTTGGAAGCTTGTATCCAAGCTCGTAACGAAGGTCGTGAAGTTGAGAAAGAAGGTAAGGACATCCTTACTGGTGCAGCGAAACACAGCCCAGAATTACGTATCGCAATGGAAACTTGGAAAGAAATCAAGTTTGAATTCGATACAGTTGACAAACTTGACGTTGTTAACCGTTAATTGCGTTACTAGCAAGAGGAATTTTTAATGGACATTCAAGCTTATAAAACAACGACCAAGTTGGAAACTTTTTCTTACTTGCCAGAAATGACCACTGAACAAGTCAAAAAGCAAATCGCTTACATGATTCGTCAAGGTTGGAACCCAGGTGTTGAACATACTGAAATCGACAACATGATGGGCGCTTACTGGTACATGTGGAAACTGCCAATGTTTGGTGAGCAATCAATCGACGCAGTTATGGCAGAACTAGAATCTTGCCGTCGTGAAAACCCAGAGCATTTGATCCGTGTTGTTGGTTATGACAACTACGCTCAATGCCAAGGTTTGGCGTTCGTGGTTTACCGCGGTCGTTAATTCCGACGGGTTCGGTGAGCTGATGTTCACGCATCAGGCTCACTGAATTTCTGCTATTACTTATAGAGTGATTATCCTTATGAATAGCGATATGAGCAGATCTAGCGGTAAAGCCATTGCCCAGATGCGTCGTGCGATGCTATCGCAAACTGGAAAATCAGCCACTAATGTATCTTCGGCGTCGTTAAGACAAGCTGCAGCGGCCCACAAGCCGGCTCAAATGAGCGTTGCATCCGAGTCTTCAACGTCAAGCTACGAAGCGACTAGCCAAAACGAAACCATGAGTGTTCGTGAAGTGAATCGTTTACGCCGTCAGGCGATGAGTGTTGCTGGTAAGAAAGCTGCGAGCACAGTTACTCAAACAGTAACGCGTACTGCAAGTGAGCGTGTCTTTTCAGCCGCTGAAACTACTGGTAGTTCGAACGATGCTTCAAACGCAATGACAATGCACGTTATTTCGTCTGAAAATCAATATCAATCTTTACCTGTCGCTCCGACTGGTCGTTCTATTGCGATGGCTCGCCGTCAAGCAATGGCTACTAGTGGTAAAACGGGTCAACAAAAGGTTGCGCAGGCCGCAAAAATTGCTATGTCAAACCCGAACCAAGACTTTGCTGCTGTATTGGAGCAGGGACTCACTGGTCGTCAGTTGGCCATGCACCGTCGTGCGATGTTAGCTTCTCAAGGTGCTGACAAAACACATAAGACTGGTGGTGTTCGCCCAACTGGTAAAGTGCGCCCAAAGACGTTACCCACCAAGGTTGAATTCACGCAGACATTGAGTGGGCAAACGGTTTCTGGTAGCACAGTTGATACCAATAAGTCGAGCGTGACGGGCATTGAACGTGGCGAATGCCGCTCGGTGACAGGCACAGAATATCTGAGCAATGATCACTTTGCGAGTGTTTGCGGCACCAAGCCTCAAGCTAACCCATCCAAGGTTTCTAGCATGACCACCTTGTCTAACAAGACATTGACTGGTGTTGATGCTTCAGTTTCTTCTAAAGTAACTGGTGCTTCAGCTGGTGCTTGCCGTGCCATTAGTGGCATCGAGTACTGGGGTGCAGAACATTATAAAACTCAAGGCTGTGACACTAAGCCTGCAGCACGTCCCGCTAAAGTTAGCGAGATGAATAGCTGTAGTCAACAACAAGTAGTCACAGGTACCGATGTAGCACAGGGTTCACGTGTTACTGGTGGTGATTCAGGCATGAGCCGTTCAATTACGGGTTCTTGCTATATGGATCAGCGTCAGGCAGCTAAAGTGCCACCGAGCAAAGTGGAGCAATCGCACACGGCTCGTGGTTCTAGTGTAACTGGCTCATTAGCAACGCGTTCGTCAACCATGACTGGCGGTGAAGCAGGCGCTTGCCGTGCGGTTACTGGTAGTGAGTATTTGACGAGTGAAGACTTTAGTGCTTGTGGTGTTAACAAGTTTGTTAGCAACGCAGACAAGGTTGTTGCTGGTAGCAGTGCGAAAGGTATGACTGTCACTGGGCAATTGCTCGATGACACAGCAGGCCGCGTCACTGGTAATGAAATTCGCAAGAATGAACGTGTAACGGGTAACCAATACCACGATCGTCAACTGGCGAGCTTCAGTGCCCGTAATGGGTCTTCTATCAAGCGATTGAATGCGAGCTTGATTAAAGGTGTGGATGCACAGCAGGAGTCTTCTGGCTTCCCAAAGGCTGAAGGTGATGGACAGAACAGCATGCTGTCTGTCACCGGTCATTCATATGCTGGAAATCAAGCTGTAACAGGAAATCGCAAGGGCCTGTGCCAAGTACTGACAGGCGATACACCTGAAGTAACCGATTTAATGACAGCTTACTGTCAGACGAATCCGTTGCCGGTGGTGAGTAGCAAGCCAGTATCTGGTGACCTGCCATTGAATAATCAACGTATGACAGGCAACGATCGCGGTATTTGCGATGGTGGCATTGTTACCGGTGGTTATCAGGCAGATACCCTAGTCGATTGTGCACGCCCGAGTGTGCAATCTGAGCAAAGAGCGATGCCTTATGCCTCTTTAGAACGCAATAACCGATTAACGGGTAATGCTTCTTGGGATGATGGTATCGTAACGGGAACACGTGGCTTCGATCGCCGCTCTGCTCCAGCTCGACAGTTCATGAATGTTTCTATGGCACAAACCATGAAACAAGTCAAAACAGTCGTGCAACCTGCGAAGGTGGAAGTAGAGCAGATGCAAGCAACTCCAGTGCAAATGATTCAACCAGCAGTGGCTGAACAAGTTGTGAATCAAGTAGCGCCTGCGGTGTTACCTAGACTAACCGGTGACGGTAGTCAACAAGGGGTAAAAGTGTCAGGTGATGCTTGGGCTAACTCTCGTCATGTTACGGGTACGGAAGGTTTTTCAAGCCGTGGTCGTAACCTAACGGAGCGTGGTCAGCACAACAACTGGGTTGTAGGAGCTTCGGTGTACAAGGATGTACCAAAGCAAGAAGAGCGTCAATCTTCAGTGAAGATTACGGGCTCTTCGGGTAATGGTATTAGTAAAGGCGCGGCAATCACCTATTCAGGTGGTGCGAGAGGCTAATGGAGCAACATCATGCGTATTATGCAAGTTGAAAAAACATTAGTTTCCACCAATCGTATTGCAGAGTTTGGACACAAGCCACTATTAGTGGTGCGTGAAAAAAGCGGAGCACGTAGTGTGGCTGTAGATTCGATTGGTTGTATGCCGGGTGATTGGGTTATTTGTTTAGGTTCGGGTGCAGCGCGTGATGCTGCTGGCGCCAAGGACTATCCAAGTGATCTAACCATTGTGGGCATTATTGACCACTGGGAGGAGTAATGGAGATCATGCAGGTTGTTTCTGACTTGGTTTGTACTCGTCGTACTCCAGGGTTAAACGGAACGTCATTGCGTGTTCTTAAAGACCTCAAAGGTAAGGTGTTTGTGGCTACCGATCCCGTTGGTGTTGCTGAAGGAGACTGGGTATTTACCACTTCTGGCAGTGCAGCAAGGCTTGTGATGAATGACAGAAAGACCTTCACAGACTTATCGATAGGCGGAATTATCGATAATTGGGAAAGCTGATCTCATCAGTGACGGTTGGTAGAAATTTCTGCCTTTTTAATGGACTTTCAGATTAGTAATAGTCTGAACTTGAAAATGAATACTCGGTTAATTCGTGCTAAGATTCAGAGTTAACAAGGTATTGTGTAAACTTTCGTTTATTATTTTTTGCTAAGGAGCTAACAAATGGCTGAGCGTATGGGTATTGCATTAGGCATGATTGAAACTCGTGGTTTGGTACCAGCAATTGAAGCGGCAGACGCGATGACTAAAGCGGCTGAAGTTCGTTTGATCGGTCGTCAATTCGTGGGTGGTGGTTATGTAACTGTTTTGGTACGTGGTGAAACTGGTGCGGTTAACGCAGCGGTTCGCGCTGGTGCTGATGCTTGTGAACGTGTTGGTGACGGTTTAGTTGCTGCTCACATTATCGCTCGTGTTCACAGCGAAGTTGAAAAAATTCTACCTACTGACGCTTAATTGTTAAGGAGACAAGTATGTCTACAATTAACGGTGTTGCGCTAGGCATGATCGAAACGCGTGGTCTTGTACCAGCAATCGAAGCTGCCGATGCAATGACTAAAGCTGCTGAAGTCCGTTTAATCGGTCGTCAGTTCGTGGGTGGTGGCTATGTTACTGTATTAGTACGTGGTGAAACTGGTGCGGTAAACGCAGCAGTTCGCGCTGGTGCTGATGCTTGTGAACGCGTTGGTGACGGCTTAGTTGCTGCACACATCATCGCTCGTGTTCACAACGAAGTAGAGAAGATTCTTCCTACAGGTGCAACATCAGGCGCTGCGAGCGGTCTTGACGGTGACGTAACGACGACTCAAAGCTAATGCTTGTGCTTGAAGCGATGGTTTCGACCATCGCTTCTAGTTTTAAGAATTCAGCCACTCTTTTTTGGGATAAGTAATGACTTGTAAGATTAATGAGCCTTGGGCACAAAAATGGGATTTTCGTGAGAGTCCTTGTCAAATGACGCGAAAATTCCATTTTTCTGCCTATCGTGAAACCACCGGTTTCCTAGATTACCTCAATGAGCTAATCAAAACGTTAGAAGTGCATCCGCACAATATTAATTTTGGTACCACTTATGCCACCATCACTATTGAAGGTGAGGGCGATAGTTTAGATGATCGTTTTATTCAAATGGCGCGTCAATTAAGTGAGCGCGTCGATGGGCTTGAGGCATAAACTATGATGCAGGTCGTTGCGCTGGTCAATCGTAAAGGAGGGGTGGGCAAGACCACTCTTGCTGTCAGTTTGGCCTCGGCGTTGTCGCGTCAAGCCAAAGTATTGGTGTTAGATGCTGATCCTCAGGCATCGGTGTTGCAATGGGCTGATCAATGCAATGGTTTCGCTTTCGACGTTCAGTCATTTGATTTGGCGCAAGAGCGTATCCCATCAAGTGGCTATGATTACGTTATCATCGACTTTCCGCCCGGCTTTACTGATGAAGAGTTTGATCGTCATCTTGCACAATTAACACAGATTTTAGTGCCAGTGAATGCCTCTCCCCTAGACTTATGGGCAACGGTTTCCTTTGCTTCTTTGCTCGATGCATCGGCGAAAGAGCAGGGGATGTTAGTGCGAAGTTTTTTGGTGTTCAATCAAATTGAACGCGATAATCGTTTTGCTTCATCGGCTATCGGTGCAGCGCGCGGTTTAGGAATTCGGGTTGCCAAAACCATTGTTGGCAAACGTGCGGTGTATCGTAATGCTGCGTTAGAAGGCAAAGCGATTCATCAAATGGGTGGTCGTGCTAAGCAGGCCATTGAAGATGTAGATGAATTGATTAACGAGGTTTTTGGTCATGTCAACGCTTGAAGATAAATTGGCAGCTGGGATTGCACAAGTAAAAAATACCAGTCGTACTCGTAAAACACCTGCCAAAGCAGCGCCTGCGGGCAGTATTCCTGCCGCGTTGAGTGCAGATAATTTGCCAGCGTCATCTACGACTGCCAAAGCAGCGCCTGCTAAAACGGTGGCGCCTAGTGCCGCTCCAGCTCCTACGGCGGCCGTAAAGCCAGTGGTCACTGAAGCACCTAAACGTGTTTACCTTGCCGATGAGCGCGTTTGGCCAGATTAATTTGTATCCTAGGTTAATCTAGCGCTTTGAGCTAACTTGACTTATAAGAAAGTTTTTTAAGGAAAATTATGCGTCCTACTAACCCAAAAATGCGTTCTGCATCGGTAAAGCAACCTGCTTATCGCCCTGCTTCGGTGCAATCTTCTTCTAGTCCTATTAATGAAAGTGTATCTACCATGAGTTCTAATGATCCTTTAGCGCAGTATTACGTTAAAAACCAACCTTACTATATGCCTGTTGCTGATGAAGTTGAGTTATTTGAATCAGCTTATTCAGTACGTATGCCGATGATGCTTAAAGGACCAACGGGTTGTGGTAAAACACGCTTTGTTGAATACATGGCTTGGAAGTTAGGTCGTCCGTTAATTACCGTTGCTTGTAACGAAGATATGACTGCTTCAGATTTAGTCGGTCGTTTCTTACTGGATGCAAACGGTACACGTTGGCAAGATGGTCCTTTAGCCATTGCTGCGCGTCATGGCGCCATTTGCTACTTGGACGAGGTTGTTGAAGCACGTCAGGATACAACGGTTATCATTCACCCGTTAACCGATTCTCGTCGTGTATTGCCATTAGAGAAAAAAGGCGAGTTGATTGAATGTCATCCTGATTTCTTCATTGTCATTTCTTACAACCCTGGTTATCAAAGTTTGATGAAAGACTTGAAACAATCGACGAAGCAACGTTTCGGTGGTCTTGACTTTAATTATCCAGATATTGAAGTAGAGTCTCAAATCGTTTCACACGAAGGTAAAGTCGACAACGAAACTGCTCGTAAGTTGGTTCATATTGGTGAACGTGCGCGTAACCTTAAAGGTCATGGTTTGGATGAAGGTATTTCGACTCGTATGCTGATTTACGCAGCGTCATTGATTTCAGCTGGTGTTGACCCTGTTAATGCTTGTCGTGTCGCTTTGGTTCGCCCGATCACAGATGACGTTGACATGCGCGATGCACTTGATTCTGCGGTATTGGCTTATTTCTAATGCTGCTGTTCATGGTGTTAGTGGTAAAGCCGCTAACACCATGCACTTTATACCCTTGTCAGTGATCGGTGCTATTGAGCACCTTTTTTATCCACAACAAGGGTTATTCCCGATTTTCGAAAAATGACATAGTGCATTTTTTCAGACGTTCTCGAAGGTTGCTATGGCGATTAATATTGAAGAGTATCAAGAAGTTCTCGATGAATTTCCTGAAGACGCAGTAGAGCTACTGAAGACATCTTGGGTTGAAGCAACAAAGACTTTTTCACCGAGTGGGTTAGAAACCTATTTAACGGGTGCTTTGGCTATCAAGAGCATGGCTCGAAGTTCAGAAATTGTACTAACCTTCTTGCAAAGCGCACCCAGCATTGCTAAAGATGTGGGTGAACATGCGGTTTCAGAAATGGTTGATGCTGTTTTGGGTTTTGCTTCAAAAACTTCTGCTAACGTACTGGACTTAATGATCGCTACAGCTCCAGTCGCGGCGAAGCGCTTGGGCGATGCGCACTTGTTCGAAGGCTATTTGATGGTGTTAACACACCTGTTAAATCAAGCACCTCGTGGTGTGCGTCCGATGTTGGAAAACCTCGATGAGCTGCTGTCTAACCTGACTTTGGGCGGTTTGCGTCGTTGGATTACCTGGGGTGCGCATGCTTACCGTTTAGATTACGAAGAACAACAAAAGTACTTTGCTCTCAAGTCTGACATTTCTAAAAAAATGTTACAGCAAGAGCGCAAAGGGGTGCTCTTTACGCACGTGCAGCGTCGTCTTAACATTTATTTGCGTGCTTTGTGGGGTCGTGATTTCTTTATGCGCCCAACTTCGGGTGACTATGAGAACCGTGAAGGAACTCGCCCGTATATCGAAGACTTCATGATTCACATTCCTGATGCGCATGATGACTATCGTGGCTTCGATGGCACTGGTGAAGTGATTGCATCGGGATTAGATATTTATCGTGCCTCGGTTGCTCATGCGGCTGCGCATTTGGTTTATTCGAATGGTCATGTTAATCCAGAGAATCTGAGCTTATTGAGCATGACCATTTCGGGCATCATTGAAGATGCGAAGGTAGAACGCTTAGCGATTGAGGAGTTCCCTAATCTTAAAGCGCTTTGGTTAAAGTTCCATGCCGATTTGCGTGATGCCCCAGAAGTTACCGAGAATGTATTGATGCGTTTGTCGCGTGCATTATTGGATGATGATTATCAAGATGAACATCCATTTGTACAGTTAGGTCGTCAGATGTTCTTTGAGCATCCTGATATGAGTAGCGCTAATTTTGCGCGCGAAGTGGGTGTCCCTTTAACGAAAGAATTAGACCGCTTTGACATGACGGAATTTAGTCCGAAGATGTTAACGCGTCAGCCCGTTTATCGTGATGATAATCGCTTCATGTGGTGGAGTGATGCTTATGACGAAGAAGCCGCCTTAAATGCCAGCTGGGAAAGTCAGCAACAAGTGCGTAAAAAAGTGTCGTTAATGGAGTTCATTAACGAGGTTGAGGTTGAAACGGCAGGTGATGATGCTCAGGAAGTCTGGGTGTTGCCAACGGAACTTTATCCTTATGAGGATATGGGCGTTTCTTATAACGAATCTGAAGGTAAAGAACAGCCGCTTGATCCAGTACATTACCACGAGTGGGATTACCAAATTCAACTCGAGCGTCCGATGTGGGCAACGGTGTTAGAACGTCGTGCTAAGATGGGTGATTTGGAAATCATTCAGGCATTACGTGATCAGCACAAACCGATCATTTCGCGTCTTAAGTTTTTGATCGAGTCGATGGTGCCACAAGGGTTGGTGCGTGTACGTCGTCAGGAAACGGGCGATGATTTAGATCTCAATGCTGCCGTCCAATCGATGGTTGATATGCGTATGGGTATGCCGCCGAACGAAAAAGTGATGATGCGTTATATCCGTAAAGTACGTGATCTCAGTGTGTTGGTGTTGCTCGATTTGTCGGCTTCAACGAATGACCAGGTGCGTAATCAAGATTACACGGTGCTAGATTTAGCGCGTTCGGCAACGGTGATGTTATCTGAAGCCTTAGACAAGATTGGTGATCCGTTTGCAGTTCATGGTTTCTGTTCGAATGGTCGTCATGATGTGCATTACTATCGTTTCAAAGATTTTGGTGAGAAGTTTACCGATGAATCTCGTGCACGACTGGCGAGCATGAAAGGGGATTATTCGACACGTATGGGTGCGGCTTTACGTCATGCTGGTGCGCATATGAAGTTACAATCACAATCGAAAAAATTGGTTCTGTTAATTACTGATGGTGAGCCGGCTGATAATGATGTGCGCGATCCTCAATATTTGCGCTTCGATGCCAAGCGTGCGGTGGAAGAGTTGAATCGTGATGGTGTGATTACTTACTGTTTGAGTCTTGATCCTCATGCCGATCATTATGTATCGCGTATTTTTGGTGCGAAGAACTTTACGGTGATTGATAAGGTTGAACGTCTGCCCGAAAAATTGCCAATGCTTTATATGTCGTTGACCAGCTAACAGGATAGTGACCTTGATCAAATTAAATACCCTGTCAAAAAAATTACTGTTCAATACCATGCGTATTGATACGACATTAGTAGATGGTTCTGAAGGTGCGGGCACAGGCTTTTTCTTTAATTGCTTCCTGAGTGAGCGTCCCTATCCTTTTCTGGTAACCAATCGTCATGTCGTTGAAAATGCGGCTGTTGGCTTGCTGAGCTTTACAGCAGCCCATGACGGTTTGCCGGCAATTGGCGACAAAATTGAGCTAGAGATTGCTGATTTTGCTAATCAATGGTTTTATCACCCTGATCCAAGCGTAGATTTAGCGATTCTGCCTGTGGCGTTAATTGAGCAAGCAGTGGCACAGCAGGGTAAGCAGGTTTATTTTCATGCCATTGACATCAATTTGATTCCAACTCAGGAGGAGTTGGCTGATTTTGATGCATTGGAGCCAGTGGTGTTTTTTGGTTATCCTAACGGTGTTTGGGATCATGTGAATTTGATGCCCATTATTCGACGTGGTACGACAGCGACTTCGTTGCAGTTTGATTTCGAAGGTAGAGCAGAGTTCTTAATTGATGCTTCTGTCTATCCTGGTTCGAGTGGTAGTCCGGTATTTTTGTACAATCCTGATTTTGCGCACGATCCAGAGCAGAACAAGTTTAATTTTATTGGTGTCATTTCATCCGTTTTCTACCGAGAGGAAGAGGGTGCGAGTTGTCCAACAACGGGTTGCGCGGAAATGATTGATTTAGGGCTAGTGGTGAAGGCGCAAATGGTTAGAGATACCATTTGGCATTTTGCTCAGGCTCGATTAGGAAAATAATGGCTTTAGGAGATAGCAAGTCATGGCTCAAACAGTTCGTGAAGGCGATTTAGTTACCCTTCAATTTCATGCGCACGATTTATCGGGCCGCATGGTTACTGATTGTTTTGTTGAAACCTTTGTTGTTGGTCAGGGACAGGTGATGCCAGCACTGGAAGTAGCTTGTGTTGGCGTTGCTAAGGGTGAAAAAGCTAACTATCGTGCGCGTCCGCGCGAATTGCGTTTTTCGCATCCGAGTTTACGTGGCGTGATGCCCAATCAGCCAGTGACCTTGCATGTTGAAGTTCTCGATGTTCAAGCCAACGCCATGGGTCAATCAACCACTTGTGCCTTTATTACGGAAGCAGAAGTGGCGGCTTTGTTCGAGCGTTGGAATGAGTCTTTGAAAACAAAAGACCCACGTAAAGTGACTGAAAACTACAGCAAATCTGCTGTATTGTTACCAACGGTTTCAGATACGGTTCGTACGGATCATGCTGCGATTGAAGATTATTTCACTCACTTTTTGGCTAAATCACCCGTCGGCAAAATTGATGATCGTAGTATCAAAATTGGCTGTAACAGTGTGCAAGATATGGGCATTTATACCTTCCAATTTGATGATGGTCGTACTGTGCAAGCACGCTACAGTTTCATTTATGAGCTGGAAGACGGTAAGTGGGTTATCTCGCATCACCACTCCTCGATGATGCCTGAACAGTTCGTCGGTCATTAATGACTAAAGCACAAAAACCGTTTCGAAAGAAACGGTTTTTTTATAGGGCGAATTTAGTATGAATCAAGTTACCCTACGTCAACTGAAAACCTTTGTCACTGTCTGCAAGCAACTTAGCTTTATTGGTGCAGCGCAAGAGCTGTTTTTAACACCTCCTGCGGTTTCGATGCAAATTAAGCAAATTGAGGAAGAGGTTGGTCTGACGTTATTTGAACGTAGCAGTAAATCGGTGCAGTTGACACAAGCGGGGGAAGTCTTGCTTACGCATGCTCAGGCCGTTTTCCAACAGTTGCGTGATGCTGAAGTGGCGTTAGATGCGATTAAAGGAGTTGAGGGTGGGCGTTTGGTTATTGGTATGGTCACCACGGCCAAATATTTTTTGCCGAGCATTTTAGCCGCTTTTAAAGAACAATATCACGCGGTAGATATTTTGTTTTTTGAGGGTAATCGCGATCAGTTATTAGAAAAGCTCAGCGCTGGTGAGCTAGATTTGGCCGTCATGGGACGCCCACCGGCTGAGTCGGAAATGATGTCGCAATCTTTTGCACCCAATCCGCACGGTATTATTGCCTCGATGCAACATCCCCTCGCACATAAGAAGAATATTCCGGTAGCTTTTTTCAACCAAATGCCTTTTTTAGTGCGTGAGCAGGGCTCGGGTACACGAGCCGCAATGGAATCTTTTTTTAAAGCTTATGATGTCGAACCTGCCAATGCGATGGTCATGAACAGTAATGAAACCATCAAGCAAGCGGTGATGGTGAACCTTGGCCTGTCTTTCGTTTCCTTAGATACCGTTCGAATGGAAGTGTCTTTAGGGCGCTTAGCCATTTTAGATGTGGTGGGCTTACCTGTGGTTAAGCATTGGCATTTAGTGCAAATGCGTAAGGTGCAATCGCCCGCAGCAGAGGCGTTTTCCCGTTTCATGCTGACGAATCGACATAAGCCCGCTTGTTTTGAACACTAACAGTAGCTTCATCAGAAAATAAGCTTGGGAACTCTAAAAATCAAGCGTAGCGGGGTTTTTAGAGGCGCCCATAAGAATAAAGCCAGCAAAATGCTGGCTTTTTCATTAACTAAAAGAGTGATTGATTAGGTGATATGGTTATCTTCGTTTTTGAACTTTTGGAAGTAACCACGCACAATATCTCTTGCCGGTGTTTCGTCTACATGGCGGAAGATGACAAAGAAGATTAATCCGTGAATGACCAAAGCTACGATTAAGCCTTCAAAAATGCCCACCTCGTAAACGAGGAAGCCACAGGTAATAGCCAATAGCATGGCATATGCGCCATGATGAATGACGTGAAATAAGCCTGCAATCATTTTCCAGCCAGTAAAAATCATAATAATGGCTAAAGCGAATTTAGGCAAATATTCTAAATACTGAACATTAAGGGCAAAGAAAGCGACGACAGAGCCAATAATGAGTACCGAGAACTTGGTATAAGCGCCTGCCAGTTTATTGGTGGTACTTTTTGCTAAACCATCTAAGTTGGTCATACCGCCAAAGAAGCTAGAGCCCATATTGGCTGCCCAAATTGAAAGCAGGCTGTTGTTTGAATTGCATTTGCGATGTAGGGGGTCGATCTTTTCGATGGCGGCATTACTCATAACTTGCTCAATAACGTCAATGACCGATAACATGATGGCAAAGCCAATAGCATATAGTACTAATGTCCAGCTATCAAAATGGGGCATGGGTAAGGCAAAATTCAGATCAACATCTTCAACTTTAATCATAGACACTGGAATCAATTGAGCAACGAGTACGCCCACGACAATCAATACAAAGTAAGGAATGGCTGGTTTGGTGTCTTTAAATTTGTTAAACAACCATATGAATAAGCCCGCGCCCAATAATGATAGCGAGATAACGGTAATGCGCTCATCTGTCCAGAAGGCGTTGCTGGGCGTAACACTATCAGGGAGCTCATAAGTGAAAGCAAAAAATTTCACCATAATTTTTAAGCCGATGCCTGCTAGTAGTCCTTCTACAAGGTAAGTGGGTACGGCCATTAAAATGTAGCGTTGCCAATTAAATTTCCAAATAATGGCTTGGAAGAAAGCAGTTAGGAAAACAATAAACGCCATATTTTCCATGCCAAAGGTCGCTACCCCCATAGCAAGAATGGGGGCTAAACCAGCGGCAATACCAGGGCTACCAATATAGTTTCCGGGACGAAACCAAGCGAAAAACCAGCCCAAAAAGCTGGCAAAAGCAACAGTCGCTAAGCCTACTTTGATAGGATAGTTAGACATCATGGCAATACCAATCGATAAAGGAATTGCCATAGCGCCCGTAATAATGCCCGCTTGAAGATCTCTTAAAGCATATTGTCGTTGAAAGGCAGCACAACCGTAGTTGGGGCAAGGCGTTTCTTGTTTAACAAAGCGTGTTTCTTCTGAAGTTGTTGAAGCCATAAATGTGTAACCCAATAAAAAATAACGAGCCTGATGGAGAGGCTCGTTTAATCGTGTTTGTTGATTTTAATGAAAGTCTTTCTCATCCATGACATAGGTGTCGTTAATGAAAACGCGTAACGGATAACTACGATCTTTAATCTTCTGAATTTCGGCGATCATTTGTTCCATCTTGTCGAAGGTAATAATCATCATAAACAGAATGTTACTATCACCTTCACTGCTGCTGGTTTGCAGTCCAGTAGATCCTTGTCCGGTACGCATTGGGGTAATGCTATAACCAGACACACCAACACGATTGGCTAGGCGCACCATTTTGGCTTCTAGTGCACTGTTAACGATAATATTAACTTGTTTGCGGTTATATTCCATTTTCATAATCTCCAGTTAACCTACCAATGCTTGCGCAATATGGTAATAGAGCGGTATGCCCACCACCACATTGAATGGGAAGGTTAAACCCAATGTAAGGGTTAAGTAGTAGGATGGGTTGGCCTCTGGTATGGCCATGCGCATTGCTGGAGGTACGGCAATATAAGAGGCAGAGGCAGCGAGTACCATAACTAAGAAAACACCACCGATTGAAAAGCCGAGCCAATAGTGCGCAACCACTAAACCTATAAGAGCACCTACGATAGGCATTGTAATACCAAAAGTGATTAACACCAAGCCCGCTTTTTTGAATTCATTGATTTTCTTGGCAGCTTCCATACCCATTTCTAATAAGAATAAGGACAAGACACCCATAAACATTTCCTTGTAAAAAGGAATGACAGACTTGAGATTGTCAGCAGGGACCAGATAAGCAATCAACATGGCACCGAGTAGTAATACGACGCTACCATTAGTTAGCGCCTCATGTAATAGGCTTTTCATAGAAATGCTTTCGGGGTCAGAGTTGTTGTTTAATTTGGCCATCTGGCTACGGGCATAAATAGCCAGTAATAACCCGATGATAATAGCGGGAGATTCCATAATCGCCAACATAATCAATGGGTAGCTTTCATAAGTTTGGCCCATAGAGTCCAGAAAAGCGATTGCTACTAAAAAGGTGCCGGCACTGACAGAACCGTAGTGTGCGGCAATGGCGGCGGAATCAAAAATGCCGACTTTACCTAGTTTGTTTAACCAGACAAATGCCAATATAGGCGTTGCGAAACCTAATACTAATGCAGCTAGCACTGAATTAAGAGCGGGTAGAAATTCGGCTTGAGACAGCGCAACACCACCTTTTATACCAATACCGATCAGCAAAAAGATGGAAAGTCCTTTAGCCATACCATCGGGGAACTTTAAATCGGATTTAATGAGTTTGGCTAAGAAGCCAAGCGCAAAAAATAATACGGCTGGAATCAACAGGCTAGATAGGTTCATGTTGTCACCTTTGTTTACCGAAATTAATGGGGATGCTTAGGTTAACGGATTGGCAAGGTTAGATCAATTTAATTATTGTCTGCTGTTGATTAAGTTTTTCTTAATCATTGGTCGGTTGTTGAATTTAGGGTGTGTAGATAGTGATTGCTTTAAAAATATTAATAATTAGATGTGATCATTAACAGTGTGATGGGGTATAACAGACCTATATATTTTACTTTTGAGTATGTCGAAGACCGAATGAGTATTTCATTGAGGGTGGAGGTGGGGGTTATGTTGTTGGCTGACACGCTATTTTGCGGAGCCAGTAATCATGAATATTGGCTTACTCGTTGTTAAATATAGCTCAACCATGAGCTCATCAGATTTGATCCTCTATATATACTGTCAGGCAAATGGGGCGTAGCCGCCCCATCTTACGATTAGACTAGCAATGCTTTGTTAGCGATGACGATCGGCGTCTACCAACCAAGCTGGTGGGATGAATTCGTCCATTTCTTCCTCTTTAATCCAACCTTGGAAGTCGGTTGCGGTGAGCCATTGCTCAGGTGTCCAGCCCATTGATTTGGCTTTCTCTAGCGCTGCGTTGTGAGTGCGCTCATGGCGCTCGAAAAGCTCGGGTGGAAGTTTGTTGGCCATACAGCCATATTTGTCCCACTCTTCGTTAACCTTATCCCACAGCTCTTCGATTTGATCCATGCGCCAGCCGGTGCAGTTTTCATCTTCGGCAATAAAGCCAAACACGCGCGCATTACGAATGATTTCACCAATGTGGGTGAAGCCACCCCATTCATCGTTGTCATAGCCAGCATAAACTTGCGGGCGTTGTCGATTGACCATTGACATGTCACTCTTTCCTAAAACAATAAAAACTGTGTTTATTTTACTGGAAAAGCAGGCTTAGTGGGTTGTTTAATGGTGTTTTTCTTGTCATTCGATCCGCTTTGTCGTTTTAGATAAGACTTAAGTCGTATAAGTGAGCCTCTACCAATGACGTATAACTTAAGCCTTTGCCAATAACGATATGATCGAGTAAACGGATGTCGAGCGGTTTAAGTGCTTTAGCAAGGCTGTAGGTAATATCAATGTCTGCTTTAGAAGGGGTAGCATCTCCGCTTGGGTGGTTATGTGCCACAATCAATGCGCCAGCATTGTGATGAAAAGCGCGTTTGGCGATTTCTCGAGGATAAATAGGGGCTTCACGAAGGCTGCCTTGGCTGACAATTTCAAAAGCGATGAGTTGGTGTTTGCTGTTCAAAAATAATGCCGCAATGACCTCGTTGGGTTGATGAGAGAGGTGTTCACTGAGTAGGGAAACAGCGCTGTTTGTACTGTTTACCACCGATTGCGTTGTTAGCTGTGCTAAATGATGCCGTCGTGACAAGGCTAAGACTGCTTGTAGTTGTGCATATTTAGCGCTACCCAAACCGCGCAAGCGACAAAAATCTGTTTGCGAAGCGGATAACAAACGCGCCATGCCACCGCATTCATTTAATAACTGTTGTGCCAGCTCAATGGCATTCATGCCTTGAATGCCGACACGTAAGAAAATCGCTAATAGTTCGGCGTCAGTAAGGGCATCGGCTCCTTGTTGCAAGAGTTTTTCGCGTGGACGCTCATCGCAGGGGAGTTGCTGAATGGTTGACATAATGGGCTTCCTAATAAGTTGAAGTAAGTTTTATTGTAGCAAAGCGCATACAAAAAAGGACACTCTGAGGTGTCCAATAATTGGTTTGTCCGTTAGTGGAACTTTATTATTCGGGTAGGCAAATTTTGCCGGACAACATGGCTTGGATGGTTTTGAATATGAGTGTTAGCATCAGCATCACTAATGCGATGTAAAGAATCAGGCTAAGGGCATTAAAGAATGTGCCGCCAATTTGTTCGTGTCGGGTCTCAACTGGTTATAAACTTTTTTAACAAATAACTCAGGATGGGTTTTCTGCCATTCCTTAAGTTTAGCGACAGGGGTAACATGCCCAAGA
>NCFI01000110.1 GCA_002281095.1 Thiotrichales bacterium 35-46-9
GTTGACAACCATTTTTGTCATTGCGTTGGTGGCAGTGAGTGGTATCAATATTTGGGGAAATCAGAAAATGACCGTGTTGATTGCGGACATGGCCGATCTCACCAAGGCACGGAATAACACAGCCGATATGGCGAGGATTATTCGAGATAATCGTGTTCAGTTTTTACTGACACTGCAACACAATCCGGATCATCCTGAAATCGTTGAATTACATGATCATCAAACGGAGTTTCACTTAGATAACATTCGTAAAGGGCGTGAGCGAGTCGAAGTCTTATGGAAAGACTTGATGTCCATGCCCATTGTGAGCCAATTGCTAACGGCCGAAGTTGAGGCCATCAAACAAGCAAGAGAGAGCTATAAAACTCAGTTTACGCTTCCGACCATGTCGGCGCTTCAATCCGGTGCTTTTTTTGAAGCCAATTTATTGATTCTGAATAAAGGCAATCCCTTATCTAAAAAACTGTTGGAAGCGATTGAAAAAGCAAATCAAACCATTACAGATCAGGTTCAGTACAAACAGCAAGAAGCAAAACAGTTGGTTGCTTTGCTTGATCTGATTCAAGCGGCAGGTGGTTTGTTTGTGATTCTGCTGGGGTTGGCTTTGGCTTGGTTGATCATTCGTTCTATCAAGCGTGCTATTAGTGATATTGCGCATCAAATTGGTTCTGTTGCCGTCTCACAGCAATTTAATAATATGATCCCTATGAGAAAGGATGAGTTTTCTGAATTGGTCGTTGACGTTAATGGACTCTTCACCAGTTTAAATCATGCTTTGAATGAAGCGAATAAGACGGTTTCTGCGTTAGCGAGTGGTCAGTTTTCGCAACGTATGCAGGGTCAGTTCTCAGGTGATCTCAAACAGTTACAACAGGGGGTAAATGCCAGTGCTGCTGAAGTTGAGTTCATGATGAGCGAATTAGAGAAGGTCATGCGTGGTTTGCAGCAGGGGCAGTTAGATTTACAAATGGATAGCAAAGTTCCCGCATCTTTCCGTGCTCAAGTTGAGTTGGCCTTGAGCAGTATTAGCGGCGTGATTGGTGACGTTAACATGGTCATGGCCAAAATGACACAAGGCGACTTTAATGGTCGCGTTAATGTGGCGGCTGCGGGTGAGTTGCAGCAGCTGAAAGAACGCGTTAATTCGTCAATGGATATTATTGCGCACGCCATCGAATCGATTAGCGAGGTTGTCGCTTCGCAAGCACAGGGCGATTTAACGAAAGCTCTACCATCGGGAACCTTCAAAGGTCAATTGCATGATTTGAAAAATGCCATTAATTTCTCAGCGAACAAAGTGAAAGAGACGGTTGTCGAGGCAATCGATTCGGCGACTGTGGTTGAAAAGGTAGCGAGCGATGTCTTGAATGAAGCACAGCAGCTGTCTGGCCGTATTCAGGAACAGGCGGCCGCCTTAGAGCAAAGCAGCGCCACCATACATGAAATGACTTCAGCGGTGCAGGCGAATACCGAAAATGCGACACGCGTGGCAGATTTGGCGCATCAGGTACAACATCAGTCCAACGATGGGGTGTTGGTGATGCAGCAGACCATTGAGGCGATGAAGTCTATTCAGCAATCGAGTAGTCGTATTGCTGATATTGTGAGTATTATTGACAGTATCGCCTTTCAGACGAATTTATTGGCTCTGAACGCTGCAGTAGAGGCTGCGCGTGCCGGAGAACATGGTCGTGGCTTTGCCGTGGTAGCCAGTGAAGTGCGTGCCTTGGCGGGTAAGTCGGCAGATGCAGCTAAGGATATTAAATCGCTGATTGAAGAGAGTGTGCAACGTATTGATACGGGGACACAGTTGGCAGATAAGTCGGGTGAAATGCTCACTGGTATTAGCGAGTCCATTAAGTCGGTGGCGACGATGATTGAATCCGTTTCGGCGGCTTCAAAAGAGCAGGCCAGCGGTATTCAGCAAGTCAATATGTCGATTACTGACATTGACCGAGTAACACAAGAAAATGCGGCTTTGGTAGAAGAGACAACAGCGGCAGCAAATAGTTTGAGTCAAGAAGCAGTCAGACTGACTAGCAATATGTCTTTCTTCAAAACAGGGCAAGGTGTACAGTCTGTAACGCGCTCGGCGGTTAAGTCTCCAGTAAGCAGTCAGACCACTAGGGGCTTGCCAAAAGCCAAAGCGACTAGCAACAAAGATGAATGGAGTGAGTTTTAAGATAAGGTCTCGTTATTGGAGTAAGAAAGCGACCAATCGGTCGCTTTTTTATTGATTACAATCGGTTGCGTTTTCTTTAATCTGCCGTTTATGTTCGTACATACGCTGATCGGCGATGATAAAAGCATCGTCTAAGGTACCGTGGTGATCGCGCATGGCCATACCAATCGCAACGGAAACATGCGCTTGATCAAGCTGTTGTTGCAATTGTTGATAAAGCGCTTGAGCTGAAGATTCGTCACGATCAACTGCTAAAATAGCGAATTCATCACCGCCTAGGCGTGCCAAAACATCGCTAGCAGCAAGTACCGATTGAATGGAGCTTACGGTTGTTTGAATCAGTTCATCGCCGGCTAAATGTCCACCATGATCATTCACTTTTTTCAGGTCGTTTAAATCTAAGACAAATAAGCAGGCCTCGTTACCGAAAGTGCGACAGTTGTGCTCTTCGGAGGTCATAAAGGCTTGCCAAGCGCGTCGATTATAAGTTCCCGTTAGGGGATCAGTGAGCGCTTCGTTGGCAAGACGTTGGTTTTCACGTAGCGTTTGAATGTTTTGCCATTCCAGTTGTAATAAACGCGACAACAATTGGCTGAGTAATTGTAATAAGGGCGCTTGCCTTTCTAAATCAGCAGGTTGCTGTTTCGGATCAATACCGCATAGCGTACCAAAAAGTTCGCCATCGGCAAACACAATCGGGTAGCCGACATAGGCTTCAATCGGTAGCTTTTGAGCGATAGGGGTGTTTGCGTAGGTGATCACTTGCATGGCACAGGGGGCGATATTGGGTCCCAGTCCTTGTACCATTTGCGAGCAAAAAGAATCAGACCACTTAAGCACATCGCCTTCAACCACTTGATAGCCTTGGTCTTCGGCTTGTAACACAATCCAGTCATCGCCATTGACACGCGTAATCATCCACAAATCAAAGCCAAGGTGTTGCTTGAGGTAGTGGAGTACTTCGCGTCCCGCTTGCGAGAACTGCGTGAGTTGGTTTAGATTCAGTGTCATTGGACGCTACTCAATTCACTGAGCGGTTCTGCTGCCGGGCGACCGAAATAATAACCTTGTACCAGATCAATACCTATGTCGCGAATGTAGCGCCATTCTTGTTCTGTTTCAACGCCTTCGGCAAGGGTGGTAATGCCAGTTTGTTTGGCCATAGCTAAAATGCCGCCGACAATCGCTTGTTTGATCGGTTCTTGGTTAATATTCATGATCAATTCACGGTCAATCTTAACAATGTTGGGCGATAAACTGGCGAGTAAATTGAGCGATGAATAGCCGCTGCCCATATCATCTAATGCCGTTCTAAAGCCTTTGGCCCGGTAGTAGTCGAGAATATTGCGTAAATGTCCCACGTCATCAATGCGTTCGGTTTCAACCACTTCAAAAATAAGATTATGCGGATTAAAGCCGTAACGCTCTGCTAGCGCCATGGTGGTGCTTAAGCAATTTTCTGGGTTGTAAATGGCGCTGGGTAAAAAGTTAATGAATAAGCGACCAAAATAATTGAGCTTAGCAGCCGTGTGCATGATGGTTTCACGACAGAGACGGTCTAGGTTGAACAAGAGTTCAGCATCTTTAGCTTGGCCAAACAGTAGATTCGGTGGAATGATCTTGCCTTCAGGAGTTAAGCCGCGAATGAGCGCTTCGTGCGCGTAAATGGTTTGGTCTTGCACATTCAAAATCGGTTGGAAATGAACAACCAGACTTTTATTTTTGAGTACATCGAGTAATTCTTGTGCGTTAAACTGCGAACACCAAGTCGATAAGGGGCGCATTTTGGTCAACTCACTGGGACTAACACTGGTTGCATCGGCAGCGGTGATGAGCAGTTGAATGTTCATGTTATCGGAAGGGCTGAGGCCACAATCACGACATAGTGCTTGAATCAGTGCTTCGATATTGTCGCTATCGACACGCAACAGTTGTCCGTCACTCTGGCAAGAATAACCAAGTGCTTGTAGCTGTTTGCTTACCTTGCGTAACAAAAACAGGTCAAAGAAAGTGAGAAACAGCTTACCACCTTCCATGGACAGGTTAGGTAGGGTTTGGCAACGGCAAGACATAATCATTCCTCGTGCGTTTATGTTAATTCAGACACTTTAAAGCGCCAATATGTATTTATCAATAATTATTTAATTAATTGATTGAATTTGTTGTTATATAAACCTCTTTTTTTAGAGGGGCTATAGTGATGAAA
>NCFI01000111.1 GCA_002281095.1 Thiotrichales bacterium 35-46-9
TGGTGGTGTGGCAAAAACAGTAAACAATCACCACCAAGATATTTTTAACTATTTCGACTGCCCTATAACAAATGCTTACACAGAAGCATTTAATGGTTTACTCCAAGTGGTTAACCGAATGGGACGAGGTTACAGTTATGAAGTCCTAAGAGCAAAACTTATGTATTCAAAGGTTGCTATGCAAAGTGGTCAAATTGTTGGCACGAGAGATGTGCATAATAAGTTGTTATTTGAAGATTCAACCAGTGTCATGATCAAATCTTGCGATTACGGTGCTCATATTCCAACTTTGAATGATATTTCTGAGCGGGAGGATTCTGACTAAAAAAAGTCTGAATCCAACCGTAAAATGCAAATAGCCAATTATTCCATTGCCAATGAGTAATGGATGTTCAATCAGTTCGTCGTAGTTGGGAGCAACATAATGACCAAAACTCATACTGTCAATCAGTAGACTATTGAGTGTGGTGTGTACTTGCCAATCGGGTTTGTTTTCGGGGGCAAGAAGCGTTAGCTGATAGGGTTGATCTCGCCAGCTTTCGACAAATAAGGCACAAGCGGTCGGGTTAATAAACGCATAACTATCGCACACATAATTGGCGCGAACCGAGGCATCAAATCCGTAAAGTGAGTAGTTAATGCTGTTGGTACCAGCGGGTGCGTCGATTTGCCAACGGCATAAATCGATTCTCTCACAGGGGATGTCATTGCCTAGGGCATCGGTGATGCTGTGAATTGTCAAATGCTTGGCAAAATCACGTAACAAATAGCTACCTGGAATCCAGCGTGGTAATTGCAGTGTCAGGATTTGGGGTTGGTCGAGCTTGATGTCTAATCGCGCTTGGATAATATGCGCCGTTAAATCTGGGAAGCTGAGGGTAAGATGTTGCGCATTCATTGGCAGTTAATTGTCTCTAAGGATGTTTTGTCATTTATGCTAATATAGCAGAACTGAAAAACCAAGAATACCTAAGCGAATACGGAAGGGAACCTCTAAAAACCCCACTTCGTGGAATTTTTAGAGCCTCCAAGTTTATTTAGTCTCTGGTGGAAGGGATTAAATCAATAGGTTACATGCAATTATTGTGCATACCTTCCTCCAGTCCCCCATCCCGTTAGGGTTTTTAGAGGTCACTGGGAACCTACGTTTACAGGATGAGTTGTACCATTTATTTGAGGATTTTGAATGAGCGCTTTTACGCTAGTCCGTCGTCATCATTTAGCGGCATTAAGCATTGAGATTGAAGAGTACCGTCACCATGTTACTGGGGCGCAACACTTTCATTTAGCGACGAATGATCCGCATAACGCCTTTATGGTGGCGTTTAGAACCGTGCCGATGGATAGCACTGGCGTAGCGCATATTTTAGAGCATACGGTACTGTGTGGTAGTGAAAAATACCCCGTGCGTGATCCTTTCTTTATGATGATTCGCCGCTCCTTAAATACCTTTATGAATGCTTTCACCAGCAGTGATTGGACGGCTTATCCTTTCGCCAGCTTAAACAAAAAAGACTATTACAATCTACTTGATATTTATCTTGATGCGGTCTTTTTCCCCAACATTCATCCGTTAGACTTTGCCCAAGAAGGGCATCGATTCGACTTTGAAACACCGGGCGATAGCAACAGTCCTTTGGTTTACAAAGGAGTGGTGTTCAATGAGATGAAAGGGGCAATGAGTGCGCCTACCTCAACCCTGTGGCAGGCTTTTACAGAAGCTGTTTTCCCAACCAGTACTTACCACTACAACAGTGGTGGCGAACCCGTTGATATTCCGGATTTAACGCATGAGCAGTTGGTAGCGTTTCACAAACGTCATTATCATCCGTCTAATGCTGTTTTCTTTACCTATGGTGACATTCCAGCTAGCGAACATCATGCGCGTTGGCAAGCGCAAGCTTTGTCGCGCTTTAACGAGCGATTAGCTCCGGTGATGGTCAGTGATGAGCAGCGTTATACGGCACCGATTCAAGTCAACGCGTCTTATGCTTTAGATGAAGCAGACTTGAGCAAGAAAACCCATGTGGTGTTGGGCTGGCTGTTAGGTAAAAACCAGGATGTACGCGATGTGTTGCGAGGTCATTTACTGAGCATGGTGTTGCTGGATAATAGTGCGTCACCCTTGCGCTATTTACTGGAAACGACTGAGTTAGGTGCTTCACCATCGCCTTTGTGTGGTCTGCAAGATGATTTCAAGGAAATGATTTTTGCTGCGGGACTGATGGGGTCGGAAGCTGAAGATGCGGATGCCATCGAAGCCTTGATTTTGGATGAATTGAGCCGACTGGTGCGCGAAGGCATTCCGCATGAGCATTTAGCGGCGATGTTGCATCAATTAGAGCTGGGTCAACGCGAAATTGGCGGTGACGGCTATCCTTTCGGATTGCAGCTTTTCCTTCGTGCTTTACCCGCCGCGATTCATGGTGGTGATCCGGTCGCACTGCTCGATATTGATGAAGCGCTGTTAGAGTTGCGTCAAGAAATCGCCAATCCTGCTTTTATTCCGCAGCTGATCCAATCTTGGTTGCTGGATAATCCGCATCGCGTGCGTTTGGTATTGTCGCCAGATAATGGCCTTAATGCGCAAAAAGCGCAGGCAGAACGAGCGCATTTAGATGCCACTCAAGCCTTGATGACGCCGGAACAAAAACAAGCCATTGTTGAATTGGCAGCGGCGCTAGAAGAACGTCAAGCGCAGGAAGATGACGTTAATATTCTGCCTAAAGTCGAATTGAGTGATATTCCTGCCGAGTTGCCTCAGTTCAATGGGCGTAGTGAGTATTTCCATCACTTAAAAACCACCTTAGCACCTGCGGCGACCAATGGCTTGGTTTATCAGCAAGTCATTTTAGACATTCCCGCGCTAACGCGTGAACAAGCTGACTTGCTACCCTTATTAACAGGTACTTGGGCCGAAGTGGGTGTGGGCAGTGATGATTACTTGAGCACGCAAATGCGTCAAGCAAGTTTAACGGGTGGATTGGGTGCGAGTCTGTCGGTTGCGGCTCATAAAGATGACCCAGTTCAGTCACGTGCTAAGGTGGTGTTATCGGGTAAGGCACTAAACAGTAATGCGATGGCCTTAGCGCAATTGATGGAACAAACCTTGTTTGAAGCTCGCTTTGATGAGTTGGATCGCTTGCGTGAACTGGTTTCCATGACGCGCGTTAACGCGGAGCAGTCGATCACCAGTAATGGACATAGTTTGGCCATGCTAGCGGCCAGTGCTGGTTTTGGTGTGTCATCGGCTTTTGCTCATGCCAATAGTGGTTTGTTGGGTCTGAAGCGTTTCAAACTTTTAGATGATCGCTTAGAAAATGAATCGGAGCTGGAGGCTTTTGCGGCGACGCTGGCTTCAACGCGTGATGCTTTTGCCAGCGTCAGTCGTCAGGCGTTGATTGTCGGTGAGTCGGATATGTTATTGTCGATGAATGATCATTTAGAGCAAGCTTGGCAACGTATGGGGGATGCAACACAAAAGGGTCAGGGCTTGATGGTCGATTTACCACAACGTGTGGCGGGTCAAGCTTGGGTGACCAGTACGCAAGTGCATTTTTGTGCGCAAGCTCATGCGGCTGTGCATTGGTCGCATGCTGATTCTCCTTTGTTATCGGTGTTGTCTGGCGTGCTGCGTAATGGTTATTTGCATCCAAACATTCGTGAAAAAGGCGGTGCTTATGGTGGCGGAGCAAGTTATGATGCCGAAAGCGCTAGCTTCCGCTTCTTCTCTTACCGCGATCCGCGTTGTGAAGAAACCTACGACATATTTGATGGTGCTTTGGCGTGGCTGTTATCCAATGATGCTAAAGAATCGCTGGTAGAAGAAGCTATTTTGGGTGTTATTGGTGCAATGGATAAACCCAGTTCACCGGCCAGTGAAGTGAAAAAGCTGTTCCATCTCGGTTTAGCAGGCAAAGATCATGCGTCACGTATGGCTTGGCGTCAAGGTGTGCTGAGTGCCAATTTGGATAGCCTACGTCGAGTGGCACAAACCTATTTGGCTTCTGGCGCCAAAACCAGGGCAGTGTTGACTAATGAGGCAACGGCGCAGCGATTGGCGCAGGAGCAACATTTTGAAATCTGTGAAATTTAAAGAGATTAGGGGAACTCATATTATCATTTACTGTGATTTATAAAATTTATGTTGCAACTAAATTTATTTATGGTAATATAAGCCTCGTGGTATTTTCTTCATGAGTATCCTCTTATGACCCAGCTTAACGGCTGGGCTTTTTTTTGCCTAAAATGTACGATTGTCCATCATAGTCGATTAGCTTGATGCATTGAGTGGGCTAGCGTAAAATGCCCCAATAACT
>NCFI01000112.1 GCA_002281095.1 Thiotrichales bacterium 35-46-9
TAATAAGGGTGTAGATTGCACAAAATATATTTGATTTATGGTGGTTGACTAGCCCTTTTCATTCAATGTTTAGGTTTAGTTCTCACGGGGGCACATAGCGTGAACCTTTCTCCTAAGTCAAAATTGATCATGAATAATTCGACTTACTTTGTATCAAAACTTGGTAGGTGTTAAAAGCGGGTAGGGTCAATATATGGTGGATAAGCAAATAGGTTTGTGGCATAAAATTCGCATTTCAACGCTCAGTTATATTATGTTGATTGTGATGGTTTTCACAGGGTTGTTTTTTACCTTTGCTTTTGCATTTCTTTATGGGTTGATCGCGGATTTGCATGCGAGTTGGCAATCTATCAGTGCGCCTCTGCTTAACAATGCGCAAATCATTCCCGAGTTAGAGGCATCGAAGCTTATCGGCTTAACATCCATGATGGAAAGTTTGAGTGGCTGGACGATTTTTTTCTTAGCATTTGTGCCTGTTGCCGCCGGGTTTTTTCTGATATTTATGTATCTTACCTTGATCACTAAAATTGTTAGGCCGCTTGCCAAGTTAGAAAAAGGGATCGTAGCTATCACCGACTCCAATGATTTTTCTAAACTCATAGCCAATCATAGTATTGATGAAATCGGTGTCGTGATTGACCGCTTTAATCAATTAACGGGCAATTTATCAATCAGTTTTAACAAGATGCTGAGTGTTTTGGACAAGGTGAGTCAGGGATATTTTGATCAACGCTGTGACGTGGCGGTTCATGGCGATTTGGCTGAGTTGAGAGATCGATTGAACGCGACCATCGATAGTGTGGCCAATACCATGCAGTCTATGGAAGCGGTAGCGAATGGTATTGCGAGTGGTGATTTTAGTGTCCGAGTAGATGACAAGGTTAAAGGACAAATTAAGCAACAAGTCGACCAAGCCATGCGCATGATGGATCAAGTTGTCGATGAAATAAACTCCGTTATGCAGCGTGTTAATACCGGTGATTTCGGTGGTCAAGTTACGATTGATGCACCTGGTAGATTAGGTGTGTTAAAACAGGCTATTAACAGCTCGTTAGCGCATATTGAATCTGCTGTTCATGATATTAGCGTAGTGGTTAGTGCTCAAGCGGGTGGCAACTTAACTTTGGAGTTACCGCAAGGCAAATTTAAAGGTGAGTTGCATGACCTCAAAAACGCGATTAACTTTTCATTAATCAAAATGAAAGAAGTTGTGAGTCTTGTGGTCGATGTTTCAAGCTCGGTTAGTCATTCTGCTTCTGAGGTATCTGCGGGATCGAACGATCTTAACCGTCGTGTACAAGACCAAGCTTCGTCATTGGAGGAGACCTTGGTTTCCATAGAGCATATGACCAGTCAGCTACACCATACCACTAAAAACGCTCAAGAGGCACGCGAGATGGCTTTGGCTGTTTGCCATCAAGCCACTGAGGGTGTTGATGTCATGAATGCAACCATTGATGCGATGAAGTCGATTGAGGAATCAAGCGTTAAAATATCAGAGATCGTTGGTTTAATTGATAGCATTGCTTTTCAGACAAACTTACTAGCGCTTAATGCGGCTGTCGAAGCAGCTCGTGCTGGTGAACACGGCCGTGGTTTTGCGGTGGTTGCAGGTGAAGTGCGTAGTTTATCGCAAAAATCGGCTGATGCGGCTCAGAATATTAAAGCCCTGATTGATGAAACGAGTGCCCGTGTAGAGATTGGTTCATCGCTCGCTAAGCGTACAGGGGAAACACTCAATACCATTAATAGCGCTATTTCTGATGTTACACAGCGTATCGAACAGATTGCGAGAGCAGCTAGCGATCAATCTTTGGGCGTGGAGAAGATCAACAAAGCTATTGCTAATATCGACTCGGTTACGCAACAAAATGCCGCCCTTGTTGAACAGACCAGTGCCGCGGCTGAGAGTTTAAGTGATCAAGCTCATCGTTTACAAACCGAAGTTAGCTTTTTTAAAATTGAACCTCTGCGGAATAAAACAACATTTGCCCTAGAGCAACAAAAATAACCTTAACTCCAGATCACTTTTCATCATTCACCCACAAAAAAACCCAGCAAAAAGATGCTGGGTTTTTTTATTTTCTTATCGTTGAAGATTACCTGCTGAATTAAAACTCACTCCACTCATCAGAGGCTTTTGGTGCGGGTAAGGCTTTACCGCCCAACACGTTCATCGCTTTATTGACTTCTTGAATGGCTTTGTCTTGTTCAACACTGGCCTGATTGACTTGTTCAATGGTTTGATTGACTTCAATAATTGAGTTTTTAATCGCTTCGAGTGATTGGTTCGCTTCGCGCGCTCTTGCGCTACCAAGCGTGATTTGATTGACTGAAGTATCAATGAGTTTTTTAATGTCTTTAGCTGCTTCGGCGGATTTGCCCGCTAGACTGCGCACTTCACTGGCAACTACGGCAAAGCCACGACCATGTTCTCCAGCGCGTGCCGCTTCGACAGCCGCATTGAGCGCTAACAGATTGGTTTGGAAGGCGATGCTGTCAATTAGGCCAACGATGTTACCAATTTGCTGTCCAGAAGCCTCGACAGCTTGCATGGCTGCCAGCGCATCTTCCATGACGTGACTGCCTTCGGTAACTTGCTCAGTAACGGTACGGGTAATATCGTTAACGGAGCGAATACCTTGCATGCTTTGTTGAATGCTGCTGAGCATTTGTGTGGTCGCTGCTGAAGTTTCTTCGATGGCAGCCGCTTGTTGTTGAATACGATCGGAGAAGTCGTTAACGCCATCATTTAATTGACGCATAGCACTAGTTACTTGTTGTGAAGTAAATTGGACCTGACCCAGTGTTGAATTGAGTCCGTCCAAGGCAGTGTTCATTACTTCCTGCGTCATGCTGAAAGTACCTAGATAGTCGCCTTCTACTTTCTTGTTGATTCGACTAAACGCCAATTCACCGATATTTTGAATGGTTTTAGACATAAACTGATGCAAGCCATCCAACAGTCGGTTTACGCCTTGAGCGGATGAAAGATAGAAGCCATCTAATCCTTGTGTGTTAATGCGATTGCTGATGATGCCTTGGCTTGCCTGTTGTATGGTTGTAGATAATTGTTCTTCGATCAGACGCTGCTCGGTAACATCAAGCCATTCGACAACGTAACCGATGCGATGAGATCCTTTTAGGATGGGAACAACCGTTAATCGCAACATGAGCTCATCAATTTTGAGTTCGGTTGTATGCGGTTGAGTGAGCGCTGAAACCATAGCACGCTGATGGACAGGGTTTTTATGGAAAATATCCATATTACTGCCAACTACCTTATCGGCAGAGAAAGCTGGTAAATGCGCTTTGATATGGGTTTCACGATGTTTAAACAATTTCGCCAGTGAGCTATTAACGCTAATAATATTGAAGTTAGCGTCAGCAACCATCAGGTTAGCACTCGCCGCATTCATGGCAGTGGTAAGCACGGCGCTTTCACGCGCTGCATCAAAGGCATCACTGGCATTTTGTCCGATACGAGTGCGAATAAGGTTCAGTGCATTGGTCCAAGCGTCATTGCCAGGGATGGGGTTGCGGAACAATCCGTTACCCAAATCGTGAATGGCTTTGAGTTGTTGTTCGCTGGGTTGCGATAAGCTAATAGTGCGCCAAACAATGGCTCCTAGCCCTGCTGCAGCAAGCAGTGTGGCTGAAATATCTAAAGCCAAATTAGTGGTGATATAAGGTGTGATTAAACCAATCGTTGCGGCAGCGATACCGGCAAGTGTCCAGCGATCGAATGTTGGCTTCGGCGTCCACGACATCTTAGTTTGACCGGAACGAATTTCGGCGTAGAGACGCTCGCCTAAAGCTTTTTGTTCGGCAGTGGCGGGATAGCGTACTGATACATAGCCCGATATTTGATCGTTGGTATAAATGGGGCTGGCATTGGCTGCGACCCAGTAATGACGACCATCTTTACGTAGATTCTTGACCAGGCCAAACCAAGGACGACCTGCTTCGATGGTATCCCACAGGTCTTTAAAGGCTTCTTTCGGCATGTCGGGATGGCGTAAATGCTATGCGGCTTGCCTAGCACTTCGGCCTCAGTATAGCCGGAAGCTTCAATAAAGCCTTTATTGCAACTAATGATGTCGCCTTGTAGGTTGGCGGTAGATAATATAACTGTATCTAGCGGTAAGATGTATTCTTGAGACATGGCTAGCCCTCTGCCAAATGAGTATGAGTACTTAATTGGTACTTAACGTAACGTATTTTTTTATAATGTATTCAGAGTTTACTATACGACTTGACATGACAAAAAATCAATCGTTGAATCATTAATTTATCATTAAATT
>NCFI01000113.1 GCA_002281095.1 Thiotrichales bacterium 35-46-9
TCTGGTTGCAGAAATTCTAAAATCTCGGACTTGCAACCTTCAAGCAAATACTGAGATTTAAGATAATTGTAACTCATCCAACCAGTCGAGACCCGACACGTTATTCTCCTTATTTCCTAACGTGGTGCGAGTTGAGCACCAGAAAAAAATTGATGATAGACGAAGTCTGGCAGAAGTTTTAGCTGTGTGCTCTATGGAGTTGTCATATGCCACGAAGCGGCGATATAAGCACTGTATTTTCACTACTTGCATACCATAATCATAAAAGACTCACCCCAACTCGATCAATATGGTCTTTCAATTTTCTATTTTTAATCGCATCATAATGCTGCAAGTCTATCGGATAAACAAGGTCGCTTTCGTCTAAATCCATCAACAGCTTGGCGATGTCAAACCTGTCTATGCCTTCGCCGAATACCGCTAAATCAATATCGCTGCGTTCATGATGCATGCCTTTAGCACGTGAGCCATAGAGCTTGACTTGAGTGATATTAGGGTAACGGGAAAACACTTGCCTTAACACCGTCAGGCTTTGCTCGTCCAACCCTATCAAGACGCAACAACCTCTTCTAATAAGGCTAAATACAGCGTTTCTAATATCGCAAAATACTCGTCCCGAATAGATTGGATAATCAGCTCGAATTGGGCAAAGTCGTAAGTATGGCTCATCAGATTTCTGTCGCCGACCATTTTTAACCACGCCTCTGGCGCATCAATATAGTGCGCCGTAAATGCCTGACGCACTACCGCTTTAGGTGAAACCTGATCTAACACCAAGCCATCAAATTCCATTTTGTCTTTTAGCACCTTCCAAGCCAGTTCAAAGGTGTATTCAAAGCGTTGAATAATGCCTTCTTTTTCTAATTGACTTAGCGAATCGGCCGGGCGTTCTATCGCTTCACGCAACAACCCAAACGCCCGACTGAAATTTTGGAATCGCTGTTGCCAGCGGATGTCTTGGTGTGCTTGTGTCACATCAGCACCCTTCTTGCCATAATCGTATCTGCCGACAAGTCCGCACCACAGGCCCATTCAATGTAATACTTGCCGTTATGAACAGACTTAAACTCTGATAGGTCTTTCAATGGTTCAAAGGCTTCTGCTTGTAAATAAGGTTTTACGTCAAAAACACCCTCAGTACCATCATCGGCAACCACATGCAAAAGGTAATTATCCTCAAGTTCTACAGATGATATTCTCATTGATAATTAGCCCCCAAAAGCCTCTTTCATCGCTTCACCCATGTGCGACGGGGTACGCACCACCGACACGCCAGCGGCAGACAGTGCCGCAAACTTGGCATCGGCAGTGCCCTTGCCGCCCGACACAATCGCGCCAGCATGACCCATTCTGCGACCGGGTGGTGCTGTTACGCCAGCGATGTAAGACACCACAGGTTTTTTCACGTGCGCCTTAATGTATTCCGCCGCATCTTCTTCGGCAGAACCACCAATTTCACCGACCATAATAATTCCTTGCGTGTCTGGGTCGGCATTAAACAATTCCAACACTTCAACGAAGTTCATGCCGCCGATAGGGTCACCACCAATGCCCACGCAAGTGGTTTGACCTAAGCCTGCGCGTGTCGTTTGCCACACTGCTTCATAGGTCAGCGTGCCCGAACGCGACACGATACCGATTTTACCTTGCTGATGAATAAAGCCGGGCATAATGCCCATTTTGCAACTACCTGGGGTAATTAGGCCTGGGCAGTTAGGACCAATCAAACGCGATTTTGAACCGACCAAGGCGGCTCGTACTTTCAGCATATCGCGCACGGGAATGCCTTCGGTGATACAGGTAATGACCGGAATTTCCGCTTCAATGGCTTCGATAATCGAATCGGCGGCAAAGGCAGGCGGCACATAAATCATACTGGCATTTGCACCAGCTAACTCGACTGCATCGCGCACGGTATTAAACACAGGACGATCTAAATGCGTCTGACCGCCTTTATTGGGCGTGACACCACCGACTAAATTCGTGCCGTAAGCAATCGCTTGTTCCGAGTGGAATGTCCCTTGCTTACCGGTAAAGCCTTGGCAGACAACCTTGCTGTTTGCGTCAACCAAAATACTCATACTGCACCTCCCGCCAAGCGAACCGCTGTTTTGGTGGCGGTTTCCAAATCATTTTCTGCGACAATATTTAAGCCAGAAGCGGCTAACATTTCACGACCTTTATCAGCATTGGTGCCTTCTAAACGTACCACGACCGGCAAAGTCAGACCGACTTCTTTCACCGCTTGTAAAATACCGTCAGCAATCAGGTCGCAACGCACAATACCACCAAAGATATTGACCAAAATCGCTTTTACGTCCGATGACGATAGAATCAGCTTAAAGGCAGCAGCGACACGCTCTGGCGTCGTACCACCACCCACGTCTAAGAAGTTAGCGGGTTTACCGCCGTGCAACTGAATCAAGTCCATGGTTGCCATCGCCAAGCCAGCACCATTGACCATACAGCCGATATCGCCATCGAGTGCGATATAGTTCAATGCCCACTGGGCTGCTTCTACTTCGCGCGCATCTTCTTGTGCCCAATCGCGCTCATCAGCAAGGGCTTTTTGACGGTAAAGCGCATTATCATCAATTTGGATTTTGCAATCTAACGCCAGCCATTGACCGTCTTTCGTCCACACCAAGGGGTTGATTTCGAGCATTAAAGCATCGCAGCTGTGCGCCATCTCGTATAAACGCTTCACCAACTCAGCAAAGCCTTTCATTTGTTCTGGCGACAACTTCATACCAAAAGCGAGCGTCCGTGCGACAAATGGCTGTAAACCGGCACCAAAAGGCACAAACACGCTAATGACGCGCTCTGGATGCTGTTCGGCGACTTCTTCGATATCCATACCGCCATCAGCAGAACCGACAAAAGCAAAGCCTTTGCGTGCCCTGTCTAGCGTCAGGCTTAAATAAAACTCTTGCGCAATGGCACAGCCAGATTCAATCAATACCGAGGTAACAGGCAAACCCGCTGGTCCCGTCTGAATGGTAACCAACTGACTACCCAGCAGGCGTTCTGTTTCTGCACGCGCTTCATCGACGCTATGAACCAGCTTAACCCCACCTGCTTTTCCACGCGCACCCGAATGTACCTGTGCTTTGACGACCCAAGGCGCATCACCCAAGACTTCTAAAATTTCTTCATGCACCCCAATCGCATCGTACAACAACACTCCATTGGCGACTGGAACGCCCGCATTTCTTAATAGCTCTTTGGCTTGATATTCATGTAAATTCATGACGACACCTTGTTTAAGTTTTCATAACCACGAAGGAGACCTTCATTTTGCTTGCCTTTCCTTCGCTACGCTCAGCCGGTCAGCGCAAAAATAAACATCTCCTTCGTTTAGAGAGTAGATAAAACTAATCTACTCGCTTCACTTCTAAAATTAATTCCTGTCCTGCCAACGGATGACTAAAATCACATTGCACCCGATCCGACTCTACCATTAACACCCGCGCCGCAACCGCATCACCATTGGGTAAGTTGAACTCGACAATATCATTCACGATCGGCTCAATGTCACCCAAATCGGCTCTATCTAACCAATGCACTTGGCTGGGATCGGGATAGCCAAAAGCATCTTCTGGCGATAGCAAAAATTGCATGGTTTCACCCATAGGTACAGACAAGACACACTTTTCCAGTGCCGGGAACCATTGACCATCACCTGGCTCAAAGTCCATTACTTCGCCTGCTTCTGTTTTATCCACCAGCGTACCGTCGCTTAAACAGAGTGTAAATTCTACTTTCATCATTGCTAATTTAACCAAACTAACTCTATTGAACTAATTGAGAAGCGGCAACAAAATGAGGCACTTCTGCAATCGGTTCAGGAATGAGAATATAAAACTGACTCAAAATAATCGCCAACTCACTTGGCTTGCGATAAGGATCAGACAACTCAGCGCCATTAATGCCCTGACTCATCGCTTGGCTCACCAAATCATGTAATAAATCGACTTGTTCGCCCAACAATTGACCCGAATCCGGATTCCAATAAACGAGTAATTCGGGATAGTTAGCCGTTGGTAAAGGCACACACTCCATTTTGATCCAGTTGGTAGCCATAAGTGCCTCAGTCGTTTTGCAAAAAATAGAGTCATTATAAGGCTAAAGGCTATGCCCTGTCAGGAGGCTAATTTGTTAGTAAGCGTCCGACCATGCCCATAATATCTCACACGACGGCTCTATGAGATGATATCTGGTTTTGAGAGAAGGTTAGTCCAGCAATAACTGTTCTGGCG
>NCFI01000014.1 GCA_002281095.1 Thiotrichales bacterium 35-46-9
GGCTGCCCCGCTCTATCCACACTCTTACCATTAGATTCCATAATTAACTGAGTTAAATAGGCGGGCAAAAGCGCCAAACGCGCATCGTAGGGCAAAATGGCCTTGCCATGAATACCGAGAAAATTGCGATTCCATAGGGTCGCTAACGCCAGTCTTACCGGCATATTATCTGTCCATGCGCTATAACGGAAATGCTGATCCATTTGATTGGCACCCGCTAACAGCTGTCTAAAACCCAGCATACCAATGGCAATGGCAATGGTAATACCAATACTTGACCAGAGTGAATAGCGCCCACCAACCCAGTCCCAAAACAGCAATTGATGATCGGGATGAATGCCAAACTCGCTCATTTTAGCAGCATTAGCCGATACGCCAATAAAATGCTGTTGATAGGCGAGCTTTTTGGAAGCACCCTGTGCGACCAACCACTCTAACGCCGTTTGCGCATTAGCAAGGGTATCAATAGTAGTGAAGGTTTTACTGGCAAACACAAACAAGGTGGTATGCGGATTGAGTTGTTGTAGCAGTGAGGCCGTTTTGGCACCGTCCATGCTGGATAGGTAATGAATACCAATCTGGGTATCTTTTAGATGTTGCAAAGCACTGACAGCCAAATGCGGCCCTAAATCGGAGCCACCCACCCCCAAATTGACGACATCGGTAATGGCTCGGCCACTAAAACCACGCCACTGTCCCGCTCGGATTTTATCCACCAATACTTGCATACGGGCTAATTGGCTTTGAATCGCCTGCCACTGCAGCGCATCACTGACTTCTGCTGGTGCTTGCGCTCTTAACGCGGTATGTAAAGCGGCCCTACCCTCGGTATGATTGATGGCAACGCCGGTAAACAACTGGGCTATTGATTCTGCTAACTGTTGTTGATCGGCCAAGGCATAGAGGGACTGCCAAGTGCTGGCTAGCATGCGCTGTCGCGCTAAATTGAGCGTAATACCTGCAGCGCTGAGCTGATCTCTTTCTCCCCGTTCAGGATCTTGGGCAAAGATACGACTTAAATGCATTGAACGCAGGACACTGGCGTGTTCAGCCAAATCGTGCCATGCGGGGGTTTGGGTTAGAGAAATCATTTACGTTACACTGCTATGAATAAGCGATTATTGTATCAGCTTTTGAGCAGCTTTTTGAAAGCCTCTCCCAGCTCTGGATGACGCTGTGCAAAGGTCAGTGTCGCGGCTAAATAGCCTAATTTATCACCACAGTCATGGACTTCTCCGCTAAACGTGACACCTCGCATGGGTTGGTGCTGCAAGAGCGCTTGCATGGCGTCGGTAAGTTGAATCTCGCCACCAACACCACGCTGTGTCTGCGCCAACTCAGCAAAAATGCTAGGCGTAAACAGATATCGCCCTAGCACAGCCAGATTTGAAGGAGCTTGTTCGGCACTGGGTTTTTCAACCAATTGAGTGATTTGACCCCGTTCACTAACGCCAGCAATACCATATTTGTGTACTTGAGCAGGATCGACCGCTTGGAGTGCAATGCTACTTACCCCATGCTGACCAAAATCGGTAACCAACTGATCGGTCGCATTTTGCTGAGCATGGTAACAAATCACATCGGGCAAGAGTACGGCAAAAGGATTGTCTTGCACCACAGGTGCAGCACAAGCCACTGCATGCCCCAAACCTAGAGCCTTACCTTGACGCACGGATACTAACTTCATGCCTTGTGGCAAGGTATTTCGTGCCACACCCAATAGGGCTAACTTGTTTTTTAACTCTAGATCAGTTTCTAACTCGAATTGTCTATCGAAATGGTTTTCTAAACTGGGCTTGGCGGCATGAGTGACCAAAACAACCGTATCAATACCCGCTTCAAAGGCTTCTTCCACCACATATTGAATGAGGGGTTTGTCTACTAGCGTGAGCATTTCTTTCGGCATGGCTTTGGTGGCTGGTAAAAAACGCGTTCCTAACCCCGCAGCGGGAATAACGGCAAACTTAACACTCACAAACTTATTCCTCTAGCCCGTTTGGGTTGGTCGATTGCCAATGCCAACTATCTGTACACATTTGTGCCAAATCACGCTCGGCTTGCCACCCTAATAGCTGCTGAGCACGCTGTGCATTAGCGTAAACACAAGCGACATCACCGGCACGACGTTCGACGATTTGATAAGGCACTCTTTTGCCACTCGCTTGCTCAAAGGCTTTTACCACTTGAAGCACTGAATAGCCACAACCCGTGCCTAAGTTAACGGGTGTGACTTGATCTTGAATCTTGGCTTGCATCAGGTGTTTAAGAGAGGCGACATGACCTTCTGCCAAGTCGAGTACATGAATATAATCCCGCATACCGGTGCCATCGACTGTATCGTAATCACCACCAAAAACAGACAGCTTTTCACGGCGACCGACAGCAACTTGGCTGACAAAAGGCATCAAATTATTGGGAATCCCATTGGGGTCTTCGCCAATCAGCCCGCTTTCGTGCGCCCCGACGGGATTGAAGTAACGCAATAAATGCACCTTCCAGCCAGCTTCACTCTTGCCAAGGTCACGAAGCATATCTTCGATCATTAACTTGCTACGTCCGTAAGGATTGGTTGCCGAAAGCGGAAAGTCTTCTGACACAGGAACACTGGCAGGATCACCATAGACGGTAGCCGATGAACTGAATACCAAGGTTTTAACGCCCGAATCGCGCATTGCCGTTAACAATACCAGCGTACCATTGACGTTATTGTCATAATACTTAAGCGGTTCAGCGACCGACTCACCTACTGCCTTAAGTCCAGCAAAGTGAATCACCGCGTCAATACTGTGTTGACTGAAAATACGCGCCATGGCATCCGCATTACGAATATCGGCCAAGACAAACTCCGGCTCAATGCCGGTGATTTGTTCAATACGACTGAGCACGCCCGCCTTGGCGTTGCACAGATTATCCGCAATCACCACATGATAGCCTGCTTGTTGCAAAGCGATCACTGTATGCGAACCAATATAACCTGCCCCGCCGGTAACGAGAATGCTCATGTTCTAACCTATTTATTCCGCTGCTGAAGATGCTGCATGCTTTTCGTTCGCTGCTTTCATCATGCGTAACAACTCGCCACTAGCAGCTAATTCTAAGGTGATGTCACAACCGCCTGCCAGTTCGCCATCGATATAAATTTGTGGGAAAGTCGGCCAGTCTTGATAAAAAGGGAGGTACTGAAAAATATCGGGATCAGCCAATACGTTAACAAAAGCAAACTTTTCGCCCGTATCAATCATCGCTTGCGACGCGCGCGATGAATAACCACATTGTGGCATAGTAGGCGTGCCTTTCATGTAAATCACACAAGGATTGTTTTTGACTTGGCCATCAATTTTTGCCAAGGTTTCTTCTTTAGTCATACTGATAATGCTCCCGCGTTAAGATAGTTAAGAATAATGATCTTGCATTGAACTTAAATTTTATTTTATCGGATTATACCCCATCCACATGGGTTTGTAGCCAAAGTTCAAGCAAGGCAGCATGCCAGAGCTTAGAACCCAAAATGGCGGTATAGTGTTTATCGGGTTCTTTTAATAGCAATTCAAGATAGTCACGATTAAACAACCCGCGTTCCCGTGCAGCACGACTGTTGAGAATATCGGCCATAAAATCGTAGAACGCACCGCGCACGAACTTGAGCGCGGGCATGGGAAAATAGCCTTTTTTGCGATCAATGACGGCATCGGGTAAGCGCTCTCGCGATAGTGCTTTGAGCGGATATTTGCCCTCATCACGCAATTTGAATTCGGGCGGCAAAGTCATGGCATACTCAATTAAATGATGATCCATAAAGGGCGTACGCGCTTCCAACCCCCATGCCATGGTCATGTTATCGACACGCTTGACAGGGTCATCAACAATCAACGTCGTCGTATCGAAACGCAACACCTGATCGAGATAGCTATCTGCGCCAGCTTGTGAGAGCATATCGCGTACATAATCCCCCGTCACATCGTCGACATGATAACGCGGATTAACCGCACGCAACCATTCGTCATGACTACGATCAAAATAACGACTGGCAAAGCGCGTGAGCGTGTCTTCGCCTTCAGCTGCGTGCATTTGTGGATACCAGAAATACCCGCCAAATACTTCGTCAGCACCCTGCCCACTTTGTACCACTTTAATGCTTTTACTCACTTGCTCCGACAACAAATAAAAGGCTACCGCATCTTGCGCTACCATGGGTTCGGACATTTGCGCCACGGCTTCAGGCAAGCGTGGCAATACCTGCGCATTGGGTACCAGAATTTTATGATGGTCAGTGGCGTAGCGCGCCACTACCTGATCGGAATATTCAAACTCACTCCCCATCTCTTCGGGTGTGTCTTCAAAACCAATCGAATAGGTTGGGATATGGCTGGCACCCAACTCGGCTAGCAGCGCCACAATTAAGCTCGAATCTAACCCACCCGAAAGCAACACACCGACTGGCACATCGGCATTCATGCGTTTTTTAATGGCATTTTTGAGATGATACAGCGTACCTTCGAGCATTTCAGCTTCAGATACGGGCTTACTCGGACGTTGTGCTGTCAGCGACCAATAGCGTCGTTTTTCTACCTTGCCGTTGGCTGATACCATCATCCAGTGTGCGGGTTCTAGCTTACGAATGGATTGAATCAACGTGCGGGGCGCAGGCACCACTGCGTGTAGCGTCATAAGGTGATGCAAGGCAATGGGGTCGAGGCTTTTATCGATCTCACCACTCGCTAGCAAGGCTTGAGAAGAAGAGGCAAAGCGTAACCCTTGCTCATCTAAGATGTAGTAAAACGGCTTAATACCAAAACGATCACGACACATAAACAGGGTTTGCTGGTTAGCATCCCAAATGGCAAAGGCAAACATGCCATCGAAATGCTGTACGCACTCTAATCCCCACTGGCGATAGCCTTTGAGGATAATTTCCGTGTCGGAATGAGATTGAAAGCGATGTCCGTATTCTTCGAGCTGTTGGCGCAATTCGGGATAATTGTAAATACAACCATTAAACACCAAACTCAATTCGCCATCGAGCATGGGTTGATGACCGGCACTACTCAAATCAATGATCGATAAACGACGCTGACCCAAAGCCACACTACCCTGCGCCCAAATGCCTTCATCGTCAGGACCACGACGCGCCAACTTATCCAGCATCGGACGCATCGTTTGCGCTGCGGCAGGAACACCGTTAAATCGTAAATCGCCACAAATTCCGCACATAATCAACTCCAACTTAGAGACGGATGATCCACCTTCAACCAGCGTACTCCGTCTGTAAACATCACCTCTATTTTATCACCGTTACGCGACATCAACAGACCCGCACCAAACTTATCGTGTTGAACCTGATTACCCGTTTGCAAAATCGCTTTAGCGCTAAGACGCTCAGATCTTTGTAGCGCTTGCAAATAAGCATTAGCGATGCGCACCTCGGTCGCTTGTGGCAACAGGCTTTGCTCACCATGCAAATAACGACCTAATTGTTGACAGACAAGCAAATTACTTTCAGCCAAAAAACGACAATTCTGTCCCGCACTCTTGGCTGTCTCTCCTTTTTGCCATAACGCATCCAACACACTGGCATCGGGCAGACACAAGCTTAACTGTCGTTTAGCGCGCGTGATGGCGACATAAAACAAACGACGTTCTTCGTAAAGTAAATCCAACACCTCGCTCGCTTTCTGGCTAGGAAAAGCGCCCTCCTGCAAGCCAGCCACGACAACAGCATCCCATTCCCGACCCTTAACGCGGTGTATAGTGGTGAGACTAACCGCAGTGGCTTGTGACTCCCCCATCAAAGCTGCTTGACGCAAGGATTGCCAATAAGCCAAAGCTTCTGCCGCACTCATGCTCTGCGGAATCGCATCGCGCAACGCACGAATAACCCCCCACTGCAATTCCCCTTGCGCCACGGAGCTCGACAATTTCTCCAGCCGATTGGCAGCATCGGTCTCTTGCAAAAAACGTTCAATGAGGGCTTGGGCGGATAAATCACGCCACGCACCAGAAATCAGTTGTTGCCATACCGAAGCTCTGGCTTGCCAATGCTTTTTCAGCCATGCGCGCTCTTCTGGCAAGGCTTCTATTGCCTCCACCACAGCTTCGGGCTGCGCAACAGAAAGTTGCACCAACCGCTCTCGCTGCAGCTTAGCCATGCCTAAGGGCGGCAATTGCCAAAACGCATTCAACCACTGCCAACGCGTTTCACTGGTTTCTTGCCACATTTCCCCAGTTGCCAGCATTAATAAGGCCATAAGTCCTTGTGTCGTTGGCACATCCCACACGCTGCGCTCACCCAATAATCGATAGGGAATCTTCGCTTGCAACAAGGCCAATTCAATGGGCGCTGCTTGCACCCACAAACGCACCAACACCGCAGCACTCGACCAGTCATGACCATCGGCTTGCCACTTCACTAAAGCCCGCACCACTTCTGTCGCTTCATGCCCCATCAGACACTGAATTTCGGTAGGCTGGGATGTTTCAGTGGCTAATACCGCCCGTCTGTCCAGCCAAGGATTGGCATCTATGGCATGATTGGCCAATAACGCCAAACTGTGACCAAAGCGAAAACTATGCGGTAAATGATAGGTGGTCGCACCGCTAAAATCCTGTACAAAACGCTGTGCTAAAAAATCAGGATTAGCGCCACGCCAGGTATAAATGCACTGATCCACATCGCCCACCACCATTACTTGAGCACGCTCTCCTGCGAGCCAATGCAAGAGCACATGCTGCACTTCATTCACATCTTGGTATTCATCGACCAATAAATAATCAAGGTGGTTAGCGAACTCCTCTCGCAGGGTCGGGTACTGTGACAACAATCGCCAAGGCGCGTAAAGCATATCGGTGAAAAACCATACTCTAGCTTGCGCTTGCAATTGTTCAAGCTGACGAATCGCCGGTGCTAAACTGCGCATCCCTTCTGGCAAAATGGTCAAGGACAAGTCTAACGGACTGGCCAAGCCTTTCACCCACTCCAACGCCTGACCCAAGTTTTCTAATTGTTCTTGATCCAACTGACACAGACGTAAAGCTTCACGTTTTAATGCCGTTTCTTGTCCTCCCGATGCCAAACGCCACGCCGGTGCTTTGCCTTGTGCCATTAAGCGTTGCAATAATTTCCAACCCAAGGCATGAAAGGTTTGCACCGTCACAGCACTAGCACCAATAGCTAAGGTTAAGCGATGACGAAAATCATCAGCCGCTTCGCGGTTATAAGTCAGTACCCGGATGCGTTTCGCCGTAGCACCTTGATCTAACAACCAAGCTATACGCGCAATGAGCATACGCGTTTTGCCCGCACCTGCCACCGCCAACACGCGTGCATGTCCTTGCGCATGACAAGCAGCTACTTGCTGTTCTGGGGTTAATAGTGATTGGTGAACGGCAAAAAGTGACACAAGGAACCATGATCAGAATGAATTGAATGTCGTCATTATCGCAGAAAGCCACGTTCAGTCATAACTTAGATTGACGTCTAAGGGAATGGGGGCAGGGGGAAGGAATACAGGAAAACACATATTACCCTTTACCTTAACTACTTCCACCAGAGGTAAAATGAGTTCGGGAAGGCTAAAAAACGAGTGAAATGAGGTTTTTAGCGCTTACCGTCACTTGATTTTTAAGGGCATTTTCGGTAACATTGGCAAAGCAGTCATTTAAGGCTGCTTTTTTGTTTCGAGCACACGGACGGGATCATCATGAGCCATTTAATGCCTACCTACAGTCGCCTACCAGTGACCTTCACACACGGTGAAGGGGTTTGGTTATGGGATGATCAGAACAACCGCTACCTAGATGCCATCAGTGGCATCGCCGTGTGCAACCTCGGACATTGCCACCCTGCTGTCACGCAAGCCATTTGCCAACAAGCCGGCCAACTGGTTCACACTTCTAATCTATACCAAATTCAGCGTCAAGAAGAGCTCGGCGACGCCTTGGTTGAAGCTTCGGGCATGGACAAGGTTTTTTTCTGTAATTCCGGAACAGAAGCCAACGAAGCGGCTATTAAGCTGGCTCGCCTCTATGGTCACAAAAAAGGCATTGCCCTACCCACCATTGTGGTGATGGAAAATAGTTTCCACGGTCGCACCATGGCAGCATTGACGGCAACCGGTAATGAAAAAATTAAAGAAGGCTTTGGGCCGATGCTCGAAGGTTTCTTACGCGTTTCTTACAACGACATTAACGCTGCTGAACAGGCATTTGCCAACAACCCTAATATCGTGGCGGTACTGGTTGAACCAGTACAAGGCGAAGGTGGTGTTTTACCTGCCGATCCCGCTTGGTGTCAGCGTCTGCGCGATTTGTGTCAAACACACGACGCCTTAATGATGATTGATGAAGTACAAACCGGTATCGGTCGTACAGGCAAACTCTTTGCTTTTCAACATCACCACTTCTTACCCGATGTGGTGACGCTTGCTAAAGGCTTGGGCAATGGCATGCCTATTGGCGCGATGATGACTCGCGGTAAAGCGGCTGAGGTATTCGCGCCTGGCAACCACGGCACGACCTTCGGCGGTAATCCGCTTGCTTGCGCTGCTGGGTTAGCCGTGCTCAACACCTTGAAACAGCACCCTGAATATATTGCTAATGCTACCGAGCTGGGTCAGACTATGCGCGCCGAATTCAGCCGTCGTTTAGCTGACTTAAACGGCATTAAGGTTATCCGTGGCTTAGGCTTGATGATTGGCATTCAACTCGATCGCCCTTGTGCCGAACTGGTTAAGCGGGCGTTAGAGAAGCACCACTTGTTAATTAACGTCACACGTGGCGATACGGTTCGCTTGTTACCGCCCTTGGTCATGACTCAGGATGATGCTGAACTGATTGTCAGCGGCGTTTGTGATGTTATCCGTGAATTTTTAAACACTAATGCGTAACTGCATTTAACAACCAAATACGATGTAACTTTATGACTTTACCGATTAGACATTTTCGCACCCTGCTCGATTGCACTACAGATGAACTCAACTATCTGGTGCAGCGCGGTATCACCCTAAAAACGTGGCGCAACCAAGGCAAGGTACACGAACCCCTCGTCGGCAAGGTCATGACCATGATTTTCGAAAAATCATCAACACGTACGCGCATTTCTTTTGAAGCTGGCATGGCTCAGTTAGGTGGTCATGCCATTTTCATTTCCCCTCGTGATAGCCAACTCAGTCGTGGTGAACCCTTAGAAGATACGGCTAAAGTCGTTTCTCGAATGACCGATATCGTCATGATCCGCACCTTCGGACAAGATATCGTCGAGCGCTTTGCCCAACACTCTAAAGTACCCGTGATCAATGGCCTGACCGACTTACATCACCCTTGCCAAGTCCTAGCCGATGTCATGACTTTCGTCGAACAACGCGGTAGCATTAGCGGCAAAACGGTTTTGTGGATTGGTGATGGTTACAACATGTGCCATTCTTTCATGCACGCCGCCAAACAGTTTGGTTTCCACATTCGTGTTTGCACCCCTGAAGGCTATGAGCCTAACGCGCAGGTTCAATCCGAATGTGAAGGCAGCTTCAGTTTGCACCGCGATCCACTGACGGCAGCACAAGGCGTTGATTTGGTGGTAACCGACGTGTGGACGAGTATGGGCTGTGAAGCCGAAACCGAAGAGCGCCATGCTAAGTTTTTCCCTTACCAAGTCACTTCAGAAATCATGGCTGCAGCAGGAAAACAGGCTTTGTTCATGCATTGTCTACCCGCACATCGTGGCGAAGAAGTCGCTAGTGATGTGATTGATGGTGAGCAAAGTGTGGTGTGGGATGAAGCGGAAAATCGTTTACATGCACAAAAAGCACTAATGGAGTTTTTGCTCTTAGGTCAGCAGAATTAATTCCAATTTCAGTGTGATTTGCTGTTATGAAAAAGCCCTCGAAAAACGAGGGCTTTTTTGTGGTTAGTGACAACGCCAGATAGCAGCTCAAACCATCTTACCTAAAACCATCATGAGCTGACAAAATGGCTAGGCGCAAGGCACACAGAACCGCATTTTGTAATGGAGCTTGCGAACATTCAGGAGTGTAGACTACATGACGCTGTTCGAGCACCGAAGCAACACACTTTAGTGCTACGGAGTAGAGCGCCAGATGGCAGCGCAATAGGTTTTAATGTCGATGTAATAACGCCTGCGCTAATGTCGCCCCATCCAACAACTCCAAACTGCCGCCCATAGGCACACCCTGAGCCAATCGGCTTGTTTTGACTTGAGCGGCATCGGTGAGTTGTTGAATATAATAAGCAGTCGCTTCACCTTCCATCGTTGGATTGGTAGCAATAATCACCTCCTCAATCACCCCTTCAGCTAAACGCTCAGCTAACAACGGCAAGCCCAGCTCTTGCGGACCCAATCCATCTAATGGCGACAACTGGCCATGTAGCACAAAGTAAAGCCCTTTGTAGCTTCCCGTTTGCTCAAAAGCCAAGACATCTAATGGTGACTCAACGATGCATAATAAACGTGTATCCCGCTGCTCATTCGCACAAAGCGAGCAAAGCTGAGCTTCACTTAAGTCTCGACAACGGCTGCATTGACCTACACCAGCCAAAGCATCACTAAGTGCTTGCGCCAATTCAGCCGCTTGATGTCGCTTGTGCAATAACAAGCGATAAGCCATACGCTGCGCACTTTTAGGGCCAATACCCGGCAATTGACGCAGCGCTTGTGTGAGTCGATTCAGTAACGAAGGCATAATGATAAATTTAGGTAACAGCGCAACCCGTTTTAACCGAAGATATTACCTAAACCTGCTGGCAAACCGGCCGTTAAACTACCCATTTTTTCTGCGGTAACTTGTTCAACTTTACGATTAGCACTATTAATCGCAGCGGCGATTAAGTCTTCTAGCATTTCACGGTCGTCCATCAGGCTTTCATCAATACTGACTTTGATGGCTTCATGTTTACCCGTCAGCGTCACTTTAACCAAACCGCCGCCTGCTTCACCTTCCGCTGTCATCGCAGCCACTTCTGCCTGCAATTGTTGCGCTTTTTCTTGCATTGCTTGGGCTTGCTTCATTAATTGACCCATTCCCGCTTTTCCGAACATGATTGGTTTCCTTATGATTAAGTGTAATTTAATATCAAGTGTGATTTAAGACGCTATCGCTTCTAACTTAGCCCACTGGGGCGTTAATCCCAGCGACTGATGTAATTTTTGTAATCGTGGCTCTTGCTCAATGTCTGCTTTAATGGCATCCAGTTCAGCTTGTTTGAGTTGTTTTACCTGACCTTCAGGACTCACCCAATCGGCTTGCCATTCATTTCTCCAGTCAAGGCTTGCTTGAGGCGCTACCAAACGAATGGCTGTGAGCAATTTATCGCCCCAATAAGTGACATTAGCCGATGCACTGCTCGGATAAGCCAACACAATCTGGTTTGCGTCCTCATGTGCTAAGCGAAGGCATTGATTCGCTAATTCTAACTCAGGTCCTTTCAGTCGCCATTGGTGCAAACAGGCTTTCCAATCTTCTAATGACCAAGGTATGCTTGATGATTGTGGCGGAGTCGAAGGTTTTTCCAAAACCTCTAAAATCGGCGCTTTAACTGGCAGAGGTTCACTCGTTGCTGGTGCAAGAGTAGCCGACTCGACCTGATCGGGCAAGTTTGGAGCCGCTGTCACAGCAGCCTGTGGCAAGGGCTCAATATTCAGTGTTTTTTTTTCAGCCATATCGCTATTTTTTTGAATTCCCAAAGCAGCTAAAGCCGCTAAGTGGGGAGATTCGTGGCCATCACCACTGGCTGCAGATGCGGGTGGCGCTTCTGTTTGAACTGGACTAGGCGTTTGTTGCAATCTGCTGGTTTGTGTTACAACCGCTGGTGCAGTTCGAGAGACAGGCATTGGCTTGGTTGACACTGATTGAGCTGATGGGGCCGAATAGCCAATAAAATGCAGCAAACGCATCAACATCACTTCAAAACCCATTTGTGCCGTTGGTGCAAGGCGCATATCGTCTTGTGCCAACAACATCACCTGCAACCACAGCTGCACTTGCTCACTCGAAACCTGATCGGCAAGCGAACGCAATTGGCTATCTGCTTCGTTGGCAATGGCGGGAAAACTTTGCAACATCGCCAATTGATGACACTTTTCGAGCAACTGTTGTTGCAAACGATCGAAGTCAGCGCCCCAACGAATCCAATCGTGCAACAAAGCCAATACCTGCGTTTGATCCTGTTGCGCTAATGCCGACAACAAGTCATTCACCTGCTCATCGGAAGCCAATCCCAGCATGTCACGCGTCGAGTCATAATTCACCGCACCCGAGCCTAACATAATGGCCTGATCGAGCAAGCTGAGCGCATCACGCACACTCCCACCCGACATGCGCACCACCAAATCCAAGGCGCTGGATTCAAAAACGATACCTTCCGCCGTAAGCACCTTCGCTAAATGTGCGTGCAATACCTGAGGTGTCATGGGGCGTAAATGGAATTGCAGACAACGCGATAAAATCGTTACCGGAAGTTTATGCGGATCGGTCGTCGCTAGTAGAAATTTAACGTGCTCCGGCGGCTCTTCCAAGGTTTTTAACAACGCATTAAAGCTGTGCGTTGATAACATGTGTACTTCGTCGATGATATAAATTTTGAAGCGACCAACGCTGGGAGCATACTGCACATTATCAAGTAGCTCGCGCGTATCTTCGACTTTGGTACGACTAGCAGCGTCAATTTCAATCAGATCAACAAAATTACCGGCATCAATGGCTTGTGCAATATCATCTTGGCAAGGTTCAGCACTCATACCCGCGCGACAATTGAGCGCCTTAGCGAAAATACGCGCCAAGGTAGTTTTACCCACGCCGCGCGTACCCGTAAACAGATAGGCATGATGCAGACGACCCGATGTTAACGCTTGCGATAACGCACGCACCACAGGTTCTTGACCGACGACTTCTGAGAATTGTTGGGGACGCCACTTACGTGCGAGAACCGTGCTAGCTGACATGAGACCTCGAGTTTCGGTAACGGAGACTTTCGTTAGGGTCACGACTCGAAACAAACCGTGAGCCTAACAAAATAAAGACGACTTGAGCCAGCTGAACCTCGGCGCCCACATCACAAATACCGTTGCTTCATTCCTGACCTGGCGGGGTTTTCTGCTTAGTGCCGCGAGGGACCAGCCCAAATCGCTAGGCTATTCTAGCATAAGCTCGGACAACAAAACAGCATCAGCGTGAGGTGTTACTCATTGGCCAGCTCAGTGTTGAGTGAGTAGGATCGCCTTTTTCTCGATGATAAGGACGGGTAGCTGACTCAGAAAATACAATAATATCTTTATTGCGTTCAATCAACTTAGGACCGAACCCCTTGATCTTACCTAAGTCATCCAAACTCTTAAATGGACCATTTTCTTTACGCCAAGCGACAATCAGCTGTGCTTTTTTCTCGCCAATACCTGACAAGGCTGAAGCCAATTGTGCCGCATCCGCCGTATTGACATTCACCGTTTGTGCTGCAAAAACGGGCTGCAGTAACAAGCAACACAAACAAATTCTTAACAAAACCACGGCATTCCCCTTTTTACTCCATGCACTATCCGCTAATATAGCAAAAACAGGCACCGTCAGGAATATCAGGAAATAGACAGAATGGACATTACCCAACTACTCACCTTTTCGGTACAACAAAAAGCATCCGACTTGCATATTTCTGCCGGTTTGCCGCCCATGTTGCGTATTGATGGCGATGTACGAAAAATCAACGCGCCCGAGCTAGATGCCAGCCAAGCACAAGCGCTCCTTTACGATGTGATGAATGATTTTCAGCGTAAAGAGTTTGAAACCAATTTAGAGTGTGACTTTTCCTTTAACCTACCGGGAGTAGCGCGCTTTCGTGCCAATGTCTTTCGACAAGAGCGTGGCATTGGTGGCGTATTTCGTACTATTCCTACCCGCGTACTCACATTAGAGGAGTTAAACGCTCCAAGTGTTTTTTCCGATATCGCTAACACGCCACGTGGTCTCGTGCTCGTTACTGGACCAACAGGATCAGGAAAATCGACCACCCTCGCCGCCATGATTGATTATATTAATGAACGTCATTATGCGCATATTCTCACCGTAGAAGACCCGATCGAGTTTGTACACAATAGCAAGAATTCACTTATCAATCAACGCGAAGTACACCGAGATACTTATAGCTTTGCCAATGCGCTACGCTCAGCACTGCGAGAAGATCCCGATGTCATACTTGTCGGAGAAATGAGAGATCTAGAAACCATCCAACTTGCACTGTCTGCAGCAGAAACAGGACATTTAGTATTTGGCACACTACACACCTCTAGTGCAGCTAAAACGATTGATCGTATTATCGACGTCTTTCCTGGTAATGAAAAAGCACTTGTCAGATCAATGCTTTCTGAATCATTACGCGCCGTCATTTCTCAAACACTGCTCAAGAAAAAAGGAGGTGGACGCGTTGCCGCCCATGAGATCATGCTAGGTACACACGCTATTCGCAACCTCATTCGGGAAGACAAGGTGCCGCAGATGTACTCGATTATCCAAACTGGCTCGCAACAGGGTATGCAAACACTGGATCAATGCCTACAAAAATTAGTCTCTCAAGGAATAGTCGACGCAAATGAAGCTGCTTTTAAAGCAGTCAATAAAGCGTTATTTCAGGAATAATATTGAATGAACAAGCAACAGGCTCTAGAACAATTAAATCAACTCCTTGAGGCCATGCTAAGTGCAAAAGCATCGGATATGTTTATTACCGAAGGAGCACCCGTTAGCCTAAAAATTGATGGAAAAATGACGCCCATCACACAACAGCCTGTATCTGCAACCCACACTCGCTTACTGGCAGAAAGCTTGATGACCGAAGCACAACTCAACGAGTTCTCACGCACTAATGAATGTAATTTAGCTTACGCAATGGGAACTTCAGCGCGTTTTCGTATCAATGTCTTTGTACAGCGAAATAGTGTTGGCATGGTTATTCGCGTTATTAATACACTGATTCCTCAAGTAGAAGCGCTCGGCATACCGAGCATTTTGAAAGACTTAATCATGGAAAAGAGAGGGCTTATTTTATTTGTTGGTGGTACTGGATCCGGGAAGTCGACCTCTTTAGCGGCTCTGATAGGTTATCGCAACCAAAATAGTCATGGTCATATCATTACAATTGAAGACCCTATCGAATTCGTTCATCCACATCATGGTTGTCTAATCACTCAACGTGAAGTCGGAACCGATACAGAAAGCTTCGAAGCTGCGCTCAAAAACACCTTACGTCAAGCACCAGACGTTATCTTAATCGGCGAAATTCGTGAGCGCCATACCATGGAGCACGCCATAACTTTTGCCGAGACTGGGCATTTATGTCTGTCCACCCTACATGCTAATAACGCCAATCAAGCACTCGATCGCATTATCAACTTTTTTCCTGAAGAACGCAAAGCTCAACTATTAATGGACTTATCACTGAACTTGAAGGCCATTATCAGCCAACGACTTATTCCAAAACAAACGGGAAAAGGAAGAGTTGCTGCTATTGAAATTCTCATTAACACCCCCCGCATGTCGGATTTGATTTTCGAGGGTAAGGTGCATGAAATGAAACCTTTAATGGCCAATAGTACAGAACTCGGCATGCAAACCTTTGATCAATCCCTATTTGATTTATATGAAAGCAACCAGATCAGCTACACCGACGCCCTACGTTTTGCCGATGCCGTTAATGATTTGCGCTTACGTATCAAGCTCTCTTCACAACGTTTCGCACAAGAACAACCCGATACCAACACTCAAGACGGCATTAACCGTTTTGAATTAAAACCCACACAGACTTAGCCAACAAACAGACTGCTTAACTGATCAACAACTGACGCAACTGCTTGATTTGATCACGCAATTGTGCTGCCGCTTCAAAGTTTAAGGCTTTCGCTTCATTATGCATAGCTTTTTCGAGCTGAGTAATTTGTTTAGCTAAACTGTGTGGATCATGTGCGTAAGCAGCTACTTCTTCGCCCGCCACCAGTAAGCTATCATCGTTGCTAGCACGCTTTTTGCGGCTATTCACTTGGTTTTTACCCATCATGGCCGACACATCAATCATATCTTCGACACGCTTATTGAGCGATTGTGGTTGCACACCTAGCTTGTCGTTATAGGCAATTTGTTTCGCACGACGACGTTCAGTTTCTTCCATCGCTTTACGCATGGATTCGGTGATTTTATCGGCATACAAAATAACACGACCATTCACGTTACGGGCGGCACGACCAATCGTTTGAATCAGGCTGCGCTCTGAGCGTAGGAAGCCTTCTTTATCAGCATCAAAAATAGCGACGAGCGATACTTCAGGAATATCCAATCCCTCGCGCAACAGGTTAATACCAATCAATACATCGAACACACCTAAACGCAGGTCACGAATCAGCTCGACCCGATCGACCGTTTCAATATCCGAATGTAAATAACGCACCTTCACGCCCTGTTCATTCAGGTAATCAGCCAAATCTTCCGACATGCGTTTGGTGAGAGTGGTAATCAGTACGCGCTCTCCCCGATCGGCTACTGCACGTATTTCACCATACACATCATCGACCTGATTGAGTGCAGAGCGAACCTCAATAACCGGATCTAACAATCCTGTTGGACGAACGACCTGCTCAGCTGGCGGACCTGAATGTTCCAACTCATACTTACCAGGCGTGGCCGAAACAAAGATAGTCTGCGGCATACGCGCTTCAAATTCTTCAAACTTCATCGGACGATTGTCGAGTGCTGAAGGCAAGCGAAACCCATAATCAACCAGGTTTTCTTTGCGCGATCGATCACCTTTGTACATGGCGCCAATTTGTGAAATGCCGATATGTGACTCATCAATGACCAGCAAGCCATCTTTGGGCAGATAGTCGAATAAGGTAGGTGGCGATTCACCCGGTGGTCTGCCCGACAAATAGCGCGAATAGTTTTCGATACCGTTACAATAGCCCAGTTCTAGCATCATTTCCAAGTCAAGTCGTGTACGCTCTTCTAAGCGTTGTGCTTCAACCAACTTATCTCGCTCTCTGAACCAAGCAAGCCGTTCGATGAGTTCGGCTTTCACCGAATCAATCATCGAAATCAGCTGTTCATGCGGCGTGACATAGTGGCTTTTAGGATAGACAGTGACGCGGTTGGTTTTTTCAATCACTTCACCCGTTAGGGGATCAAACCAGCTAATACTTTCGAGCTCGTCATCAAAAAAGTCGAGCCGTACTGCAGCAAATTCCGATTCGGCTGGGTAAATTTCAATAATATCGCCGCGCACCCTAAAGCAACCCCGTTCTAACACCAACTCATTGCGTGTGTATTGCATGGCGGTTAATTGTTTGAGCAGCTTGCGTTGGTCAATGCGATCACCCAAGCGCGCTTGGAAAATCATTTTCAGGTAGGTTTGCGGATCGCCCAGACCATAAATGGCGGAAACGGTGGCGACCACCAACACATCTCGTCGCTCCATTAAGGATTTGGTCGCTGAAAGTCTTAATTGATCGATTTGTGCGTTAATCGCTGCATCTTTGGCAATATAGGTGTCGGTACTGGGAACATAGGCTTCAGGCTGGTAGTAATCGTAGTAAGAAACGAAATACTCCACCGCATTATTGGGGAAAAAACCTTTGAACTCACTGTACAACTGCGCGGCAAGCGTTTTATTCGGCGCCATAACCATAGTGGGACGTTGCAGCTGAGCCACCACATTGGCAATGGTAAAGGTTTTACCCGTACCCGTTGCGCCTAACAAAGTTTGATAGGCTTCGCCATCACGCACACCTTGCACCAATTGCTTAATCGCTTCGGGTTGGTCGCCCGAAGGTTGATACAGAGACACCAGTTGAAAAGGTTTACTGTGAACAGCTGACATAGATTCAGGCCGGCTTAGCAACGGAACATAACAACACAAAGTAGGCGGTTAGAAACAATGTGAAAACGTGATGAGAATGGCTTAGACAAGGCAAAAACCCACGCAAAAAGGCAAGTTTACGTGCAGGTAAATGCGTTTTGAGTAGGTTTTTAACGCAGTATAAGCCATTCGGAATAGTTTTCATGCCGTTTCTAGGCTGCGCCATATAAGCCTTCACTAACCAACTGCGCCGCCTTGAAAATGGCGCGTGACTTACTCAGCGTTTCTTGCCATTCAGACTGAGGCACTGAGTCGGCAACGACACCGGCTCCCGCTTGCATATACAAGGTTTGATCTTTAACCACAGCAGTACGAATGGCAATCGCCACATCCATCTCACCCGACCAGCTCCAATAACCTACCGCACCGCCATAAACACCACGTTTCACCGGTTCTAGCTCATCAATAATTTCCATGGCACGAATTTTCGGCGCTCCCGACAGGGTTCCAGCGGGAAAAGCAGCTTTCAACGCATCCATCGCCGTCACTTCTGGACGCAATTTTCCCGTGACATTAGAAACGATGTGCATCACGTGCGAGTATTTTTCAATAATCATTTTTTCGGTTAAGGCAACACTACCTGCTTCACTAATGCGGCCGACATCATTGCGTCCCAAATCAATCAACATCAGATGCTCGGCAATTTCTTTCGGATCGGCAAGCAAGTCTTGTTCATTAGCTAAGTCTTGTGCAGGCGTTGCGCCGCGTTTACGCGTACCGGCAATCGGACGAACGGTCACTTCACCGTCGGCAACACGCACCAAAATTTCCGGTGATGAGCCAACCACTTGGAAAGTACCAAAATCCACATAAAACAAATAAGGTGAAGGATTAAGATGACGCAAGGCACGATAGAGTGCCAACGATGAGTGCTGATAAGGCACACTCATACGCTGAGAAATCACCACTTGCATCACATCACCCGCCAAGATGTAGGCTTGAATGCGACGCACAGCATCCTCAAAAGCTTGCTCGCCAAAGGAGGAAACAAACTGACTTTCATCAATCGGCGCAACCGAAGTTGAATGCGTCGTTGGCATGGGCTGTGTCAATGCTTGAGCAATGCTGTTCAGGCGTCGTTCACCAGCCGCCAGACTGTCAGCGTCATCACTCACATGCACAATGATTTGTGTCAGCCCTGATAAATTGTCCACAACCAAGACTTCATCGGCGACAAACAAATAAATGTCTGGCACAGCCAAGCTATCTGGCGGCGCTTTACCCTGTAAGCGCGGCTCCATCCAACGTACGGCGTCATAACCCCAATAGCCGACTAGCCCACCGGCGAAGCGCGGCAAACCAGCGGACTCAGTCGCTTGCGCATAGGCCTGATGGACTTGCGTTAACCACGACAGCGGATCGGCACAGCGAAAAGATTCGACGACCTCGCCCGTTTCGACAAAAACCTGCTCCCCTTCGACGCGAATACGACGCTGCGCGGGCAAACCAATAATCGAATAACGACCCCACTTCTCGCCCCCTTGTACCGACTCAAATAAAAAAGAGCCAGCACCCAAATTCAGACGTTGATACAAGCCTAAGGCAGTATCACCATCGGTTAGCAGCCTTCGTGTCAAGACACGGCGAGGAGCGACATCGAGTTTCATCCACTAATCCCGTTATTTTAAGCTTTCAATATGGTTTGAAAATTCGACCATGCTATCAATCACCACATCCGGATTAGCCTCGCGAATGTCTTTGCCGTGATTGTAACCATAACTCATACAAATAATGTGAAAGTGCGCTGCACGTGCCGCTTTAACGTCAGAAATGGAATCACCAATCATCAGCGCATTCTCTGGCGATACACCCATTTTCTCCGCCGCATAGAGCAATGGCATGGGACTAGGTTTCTTCTCAGCGCAGGTATCACCACTGACGACAAATTCAAAGTAATCGAGCAACCCCTTGTCGCGCAATAATGGCATGGTAAACGCTTCAGCTTTATTCGTGACGCAAGCCAAACGATAACCCTGATCTAACAACCAGGTTAAGCCTTCAGTTACGCCTTCATAAACGCAAGAACGTTGCGCATTATTGTGCAGATACAATTCTTTGAAAATCGGCAAAGCTTTCGCTAACAAGGCCGCATCGGCATGACCATCAACCGAGTTGATGAGTGTGCGCTCACAAAAACGCTCGACACCATTGCCCACCCAATGACGAGAGGCTTCTTGACCACGAGGCGGCAAGCCCAAGGCTTTCATCATCTCATCGCCACAGTAGGCTAAGTCGGGCACGCTATCAATCAGCGTACCGTCAAGGTCACATAAAATGAAACCCGGCTTAAATTTCGACATTAACAAACCTTTTATTTATGAATTATAAAACCGTCTGTGAGCTGGCAAAATGACAAGGCGGCACGTAACGCAACAAAAGAAGTGTATACAAAATACCTGACTTTTGTGAGTAACGTACCAACGCCGTCAGATGGCAGCGCAACAGGTTTTATTAGGCTTTTGCCAGTTCGTCACGCATTTGGCGGATGATGGTATTGTAACGGTTAGGATCTGAAGCCAAGCCTTTACCAAACAAGCCAGAGCCAGAGACAAACGTATCACAACCAGCTTCAGCGATTTCACGAATGTTTTCCGCTTTAACGCCACCGTCGATTTCTAAACGGATATCGTAGCCAGATTCATCAATCATTTTACGTACTGCACGCAATTTATTCAGTGCTTGCGGAATGAAGCTTTGACCACCAAAACCAGGGTTAACCGACATAATCAAAATCATGTCAATTTTATCCATTACATACTCTAGATGGCTCAGTGAGGTTGCTGGATTGAACACCAAACCTGCTTTACAACCACTGTCTTTAATCAAGCCAAGGCTACGATCAATATGCTCTGAAGCTTCTGGATGGAAAGTAATGTAATTCGCACCCGCTTTAGCAAAGTCAGGAATCACGCGATCAACCGGCTTAACCATCAAATGCACGTCGATTGGCTGTTCTAAACCATTTTTGTTCATGTAGTTTTTCAGGCTATCACACACCAATGGACCAATCGTTAGGTTAGGCACATAATGGTTGTCCATGACGTCAAAGTGTACAATATCAGCACCAGACAACAAAACATCCTTGACATCGTCACCTAAACGGGCAAAATCTGCAGATAGAATTGAGGGGGCGATCCAATTTGGATGTTTCATAATGTCTGTCTCCTAAGTAATAAACCGACCTTTAACAAGCTATAAGGTTGGGGGTCTGGGGGAAGGATCATCATAAAAAGCATAACTTTTTGATTTAATTCCTTCCACCAGAGGTAAAATAAATCCGGGTACTCTAAAAAGCGAGCATGGCGAGATTTTAGAGATGCCCGTAAATCAAATTTCTAGCATTTTACCAAAAAATGCCACATGATGGGGTCTGTTAGCCAAAGCCTTTTCATGTTTTAACCAACGATGGGCTAACAAGAGCCTAAAAAGGAAGTTTATGGATCCGCGCGAAACCAGTGAAATGCCGAATCAAACGTCACATCAAAGCCCCGAAATGCGCATTTTACATCCCATTTTTCATGTCGTTGAAATTATTGGCCTTGTCATTATTGCCATCATTACCATTATTGCCGGTATTCAAGAAGTTCAGGTCATGATTGAGCGTCAAGCCGTCACACTTTCCGACCTATTGATGATGTTCATTTATCTTGAAATTTTAGCCATGGTCATTATTTATCTGGAATCAGGACGACTCCCCATTCGTATTCCACTTTACATTGCCATCGTTGCCTTGGCGCGTTACATGATTTTAGACATGAAAGACATGAGTGAATGGAAAATTCTAGGTATCTCGGTTGCCATTGTCGTGCTTGCTGCAGCCGTACTCATTCTCCGTTATGGCCATACCAAATATCCCTATGCTTTCGGCGATGGCCGCCGAGGCAAGCGTTCATTTGATACGCGTCAACCTTCAGATCAACACACAGCAAAGGAATCTTAATGAAAGCCCTGCATGAAAGTCAGCTCAGTCGTTTTAAACTCATTCATCAGGGCAAGGTGCGTGACATTTACGATTTAGATACGCAACATCTGCTTATTGTCACTACGGATCGCATCTCCGCTTTTGATGTCGTTATGCCCACACCTGTACCAGGAAAAGGCGAGCTGCTCTCGCGCATGACCCGCTTTTGGATGCGCAAAACCGAACACATTATTCCCAATCAGCTCACCACCATTCAACCTGCCGATGTATTAACAGCGGATGAGTTAGCGGCTGTTGGTGATCGTGTCATGGTGGTTCGTAAATTCAAACCCCTTCCCGTTGAAGCCATTGTACGAGGTTATTTAGTCGGTTCTGGTTGGAAAGACTATCAACAGAATGGCAGCGTTTGTGGTCATGCTTTGCCTACAGGGCTAGCGCAAGCAGCCAAATTGCCACAACCCATTTTCACACCTTCAACCAAAGCCGCAGTGGGCGATCATGATGAAAATATTTCTCGTGAGCAGTTGGTGGCTATTATGGGCGAAGATAAAACAGCTCAAGTCGAAAAACTCGCCTTAGCGATTTACCAATTTGCTGCAGACTATGCCTTACCACGTGGCATCATTATCGCTGACACCAAATTTGAGTTTGGTGAAGATGAGCATGGTGTTATTCACCTCATTGATGAAGTGTTGACACCGGATTCTTCTCGTTTCTGGCCAGCAGATCAATATCAAGTGGGTAGTAATCCTCCCAGCTTCGACAAGCAGTATATTCGTGATTACTTAGAAACCTTAGATTGGGCGAAAAAAGCACCAGGACCTGTGTTGCCTGAAGATGTGGTGGCCAATACCCTAGCGAAATATCAAGAAGCAGAACGTTTATTAACCGCGTAATGTCATGAAAGGCCTGTTCATTACCGGCACCGATACCGATGTCGGTAAAACCTATGTCACCAGCCTACTAGCGCGTCAACTGAAAGAAGCAGGTTATGGTGTGTCAGCACGCAAACCCGTTGCCAGTGGCTGTTCGCATGGCTGTGTTGATGCTGAACACTTAGCAGAAGCGACAGACGAAGACCCGTTCATCGTCTGCCCTTATCGCTTCGCTCCCGCTATTTCACCAGAAAGAGCCATACGTTTAGCA
>NCFI01000015.1 GCA_002281095.1 Thiotrichales bacterium 35-46-9
AGTCGACTGGTAAGTTACCTGAATAGACCCCCGCCTCAGTTAATGAGTGACTCACTAAGGTCATCGCCGTAATGTGTACATCATCAGCGATGATTAAATGACCGGCCACGCCCGCCATGCCAGCAATGGTACAGCGTTGCCCGACTTTAGTACTCCCCGCAACACCCGACGAACCCGCCATGGCGGTGTTAGCACCGATGGTGACATTATGAGAAATTTGAATATGGTTATCGAGTTTCACGCCATTTTCAATCACGGTATCTTCAATCGCGCCGCGATCAACACAGGTATTGGCACCAATCGAAACCTGATCGCCAATAATCACACGCCCCAACTGAGGCACCTTCACCCAACGCTCACCCTCTTTCGCCCAACCAAAGCCTTCACTGCCAATAACCGTACCCGATTCAACCATCACATCATCACCCAACACACAATCGTGCAAAATACTGACATTAGGACCAATCCAACAACGCTGACCCAGCACAACACCGCGATCAATCACCGTGTTGGCACCAATCACACAACCTGCTCCAATCTGTACATCAGCTCCAATTACCACACCCGCTGCAATCGCAACACTCTCTGCCACGAGCGCAGTTTCATCAACACAAGCTGCTGGATGAATGGCCACTTTTTCCTTGACTGGTGGGTGCAACAAACTCGCTGCTTTAGCATAGGCTAGATAAGGATTCCGAACAATTAACGCATTACCCTGCCACGCATCAGCATCCTTAGGCGATAAAATGACAACGCCAGCAACACAGTTGGCGAGATAAGATTGATACTTGCTGTTCGATAGAAAGCTTAACTGATGCGGTTGAGCTTGCGCTAAAGTTGCCACCGACTCCACTTGATAATGCGCATCACCCCTCAGTTCTGCACCTAAATGCTCAGCCAACAATCCTAGCGTCAATGCCATGATGGCTTAATCCTTAAGGCTTATTCAGATTTTTACGTTTATCAGCTTCGCTGGCCAAATAGTTCAGCACCGTTGGCGTGATGTCGATGCTGTCGCGCGTGTAAGCAATACCATCATAAAGCACCAAATCATAACCATCACGTTCACCCACTGCTTTAATGGCAATGTTAACTAAATCTTGTAGTTTGGAAAGCTCCTCATTACGGCGAATATTCAACAATTCTTGTACATCATTACGACGACGCTGTAAATCGCGCTTTTTCATGACAATATCACGCTCTTTCACGTCGCGTTGCGCTTCACTCATCACGGCTTTATTTTTTTCGTAATCCTTCGCCAGTTTGTCGATTTCATCATTCAACTTATTCAACTCTCGTTGCTGAGGTGCAAACTCACGTTCCAAAGCAGCTGAAGCATCTTTCGCTTGAGGCGCCTGATCCAGCAATTTCGCCACGTTGACGACACGCACCTTGACCTCTTCTGCCAGCGCAGCCGTAGCCGTCACCGACAATAAGGCTGTTAACAACACACCACTAAACCAACGCATATTTTGCGAACGCATCTTATTATTTCCTTTCATGCAAAACAAAAATTCTCTAACCACGTTATAGCCTTAAAAAGGCACGCCGATGGTGAATTGAACCTCTTGGGTACGATCAATCGTTTGCGGATTGAGTGGCTTCGCATAACTGAAGGTTAGCGGTCCAATCGGCGTAATCCAAGAGAAGCCCAAGCCTGTGGACAATCTTAACTCATCCACCTTAAATTTGTCAGGGTCTGGATAAACATTTCCTGCATCGAAGAACCAACTTAGGCGCATATTGCTGCTATCTTCAATAAACCAAGGACGGAAGTTGAGCGCCGCCGAGGCCACAGCCAAGAAATCTCCTCCTAGCGCACGACTAGAACCATCAGTGGCAAAATCATAACGATTACCCAAACTAAAGGCTTCATACCCACGCACTGTTTGAATACCACCAGCATAGTAACGACGGAAGAAAGGCAACCCATAACCGTCTAAATTACCATAACCTTTACCATAGCCCAAGGTTCCCGTTAGACTCAGGCTACTACGCTCGGTAACAGGCAGATAAAATTTCTGTTGCACATCCAGTTGATAATAGGTCAAGTCACCCACTGGCGTAGAAACTGACACGCTACTCGAATGGTAATGCCCTTTATTCGGAAAATAAAACTCATCACGACTATCATGCACATAGCTCGACTTTAAAGAAATATCATTATAAGAGTTCGCACCCTTAAAAATATTATTATATTGAGCCTGGATGGCGGGGTCGGATGCTACTAAATTGTTCTTTAAAGCATAACCAAATCCTGGGGGTGGACCCGCATTATCCTCACCTTGGAAGACAATGGACAAACGCTCCGCTTGAACACCAAAATTCAAGCGATCCTCTTCACTCAGCGGAATACCATACATGACGCGACCACCAATCGTATTGGTGCTGTAAGGCGCTAGAAACAGGTAAGCAGCATCAATTTCGCGCCAGAAGAAGCCCGCACTTAAACTATCACCTTCCGGTGTGAAATAAGGATTGGTGATGTTAATGTCATAATTTTTACGTGCCGAAGACGAAGAAATACTGAAGGTAGCATTGTTACCCGTACCAAAAATATTGCGCTCTGACAAACTAAAGCCCAACAACATATTTTCAACTTGCGAGTAACCAATCGAAGCGGTAATGGCGCCTGTTGGCATTTCTTCAACTTTCACCACCAAATCAACCTGATCCGCACCAACACGCTGCGTTTCAATGTCAACTGTCTTAAAGAAACCCAGACGTTTTAAACGCGTTTGCGACTGACGCACAGCTGAGAGGTTGTAAGGCGCTGCTTCAAACTGGCGTAACTCACGACGCACCACATGATCGCGCGTGCGATTATTGCCCTTCACCTCAATACGACGCACATAAGCACGGTTACGTGGATTAACGTCAATCACTAAAGAAACCAGCCCTTTCTCTTTATCGAGCACTGGCTTAGGTTCTACCTCAGCAAAAGCATAACCCTGCTCCGACAACTTATCTTTGATCGCATTAGTGGAGTCGGTAATTTTATTGCGTGCAAAAGAATCACCCGTTTTGAACTTGAGCAACTCAGTCATCTTCGCTTCCGTCAATACCGAGGTTCCGGCGAACTTCACTTCACTAATGGTGTATTGACGCCCTTCATTCATATTGATGTTAACGTAAACGCGAGTTTTATCAGAAGAAATACTGACCTGTGATGACAGAATACGGAAATCGGCATAACCTTTATCCATATAATAAGAACGAAGCGTCTCTAAGTCTGCCTGCAATTTGGTTCGTGCATATTGATCGGCATCAGTTAACCAAGACCACATCGTTGGCTCGGACAAGGACAGCAAACCCACCAGTTTGCTTTCGTCAAAAGCCTTATTACCGACGATGTTAATTTTGGTAATACGCGCTAACTCACCCTCTTGCACCTTAATAGTAATGCCGACGCGATTGCGATCTAAAGCTTCAGCCTTAGGCTCAACGACCGTCGCATAGTAACCTTGGTTTTGGTAGCGTTGGCGCACATCTTGGGCAATACGATCCAAATCGGACTCATTGAGAATGCGCCCTTTCTTGATACCAATCACTTCTAAGGCTTGTAGTAGCTCTTCTTCTTTAATGAGTTTAGAGCCTTCCAATTTAATCTCAGCAATTGAAGGGCGTTCAACCACCTTAATTTTGAGTTGACCATTACTCTGGTAAACTTTCACATCGCTAAAAAAACCCGTAGCGAATAACGACTTAATCATGTCTTTCACTTGCGCTTTAGACACTTTATCCGTTGTCGGCACACTAATGTAACTCAGTGCCGTTTCGGGCGTAACCCTTTCTAACCCTTCAAACTCAACCTTCGGAGCCGCTTGCGCCAGCGTCATCAGACCCATCGCCAACAGCGAAACACCAACTTGAACCTTCTTTAACACAATCAGCCCCCAAACAGGCGTTTTAAATCACTCGAAATCGCCAGCAATGTCAGCCCAACGATCATAACCATGCCGATTTTTTGCCAAACTAGCAAAAAAGACTCAGAAAACTTCTGTCCTCGCACACCTTCAACCGCATACAAGAGTAAATGCCCACCATCTAACAGTGGCAAAGGTAGTAAGTTTAACACGCCTAAGCTCAGACTCAGTAGTGCAATGAACTGAAAAAAACGTAACCAGCCCTGATCTAAACTGTTCCCCGCTGCCTGTGCAATGCCAATCGGTCCAGATAATTGCTCTAATCCAGACTGCCCAGTCACTAAGCGACCAATCGCTTGCAAGGTTAGCAAAGTTAAATCAATCAGCTTTTGTGGTGCTTGCGTTAAAGCATCACTTAGCGGCAAACCTTCTTTTGACCACCAACGACTTTCCAGCCCTTCTGGCAATTGTGGGCGCACTCCTAAAAAGCCTTGAACTTGGCCATTTTCTAACACTCGACTACCGACAACCAAGGGAATACTGAGCAACTGACCCGCTCGTTCAACGGTCAACTCAACTTTTGCCTGTGGATTTTCTCGCACCCACTGAGACAGCTCGGCAAAGCCGTCTACGCTCAAGCCATTGAGTGTCACAATCCAGTCACCAATCTGCAACCCTGCCTGATCAGCAGCACTACCTGGCTCGATTGCCGCTAACTTGGCGGGCAAAGGTGGCATGGTTAAGGCCAACCCCCAGTTTTGTAACTGTTGCTGTGGTTTCGACCAAGCCAAATCACGCCACGGCTGCGCGGCTACCGTCACTTCTTTTTGTTGACCTTGCCAATTGGTCAGTGAAAAACGTAGTTCATCGTGTGACGCCAACTGGCGCAACAATTGAATCGGCAACTGCTCAAACTGACTAATTTTCACATCGTTAATCGCGTCAATCTGCCATGTCTCTGTACCCGACACTTGCGCCCAAGGCGTTCCCTCTGCTCCGGGAGCCACCCAAGCTTTAGGTGATTGCAGTCCCACCAACAACACCAGCACCATCAACACATAAGCGAGAACAAAATTAATGAACGGACCGGCAAAAACAACCAACGACTTTTTCCACAAAGCCTGTTGCTCATAAACCTGATTTAGCTGATGAGCCGGCACATCATGCACACGAGGATCAGCAAAAAGCACATAGCCACCTAAGGGCAACCAAGCAAAGCGATATTCCACCTCGCCCATTTGCTTTGACCAAATGGCTGGCCCCATACCGATAGAAAAGCGCACCACGGGAATACCCAAACGACGCGCGGTATAAAAATGTCCCCATTCATGCACGGCAACGACAATCACTAACGCCAGTAGGAAACCTAACAAGGTCGTCATGACATCATCCCCTGCCAGAGCAGCCAAAATAAAGGCACTGCCAATAACAGAGCATCAAAACGATCTAACCAGCCGCCATGACCGGGCAACATATTAGAACTGTCTTTAACACCAACTTGACGTTTCATCGCCGATTCAAATAGGTCACCATAAATGGACAAGAAACTGACAAGAAACGCCAGTCCCATCATCGACCAGAGCGGCATGTCTGTTTGCCAAGCGACAAGGACAGACAATAGCACGGCTAAGCTCACCCCACCTGCAACACCTTCCCAGGTTTTGCCAGGACTGACTTTTAACGCTAGTTTGGTTTTACCGAAAGCCTTACCACTGAAATAAGCACCGGTATCCGTCACCCACACCAAAGACATGGCATAGAGCAACCAACTCACTCCCAAAGCTTCCACCAAACTGAGCACCGACCAAGCAAAATTACTCAACCACAAGACACCAAAACCCAGCGCCAGTGTTGACCAACTCGCTGGCCATGCACCTTGTTGAGCGAAGTGACGCACAGCAACCAATACCGCTAGGGTGAGTAACAAGGTATAGATTTGCCATACTAGTGTTTGCGTCACTTGCAACACATCGACCAGCGGTAAAGCGAAAACAAACAGCGACAAGGCCGCATAAATAAAACGTTGACTCGTTGCTTGCAATTGACTGAGCCCAGCCCATTCCCAAGCCATCAGACCGAGAATCGTCACCACCAATAGCGGAAACCATTGAATCGGAAGAATCAATAAGAAAAGGACAGCAACAGCTAGTAGTAGCGCAGCTGTCATCACACGTTGTTTAAGCAATGGAACTTCCTTGCACAATTTGATCGCCAGTCATACCAAAACGTCGTTGTCGTCGAGCGAAGTCCGCAATCGCCACATCCAACTGATCGGCGTCAAAATTTGGCCAGAGAACGTCGGTGAAATAGAATTCAGCATAAGCCAGTTGCCATAACATAAAATTGCTGATACGTTGCTCGCCGCCCGTCCTAATCAATAAATCCGGTTCCGGCACATCCGATAAGCACAAATAGGGAGTTAGCGCTGACTCGTCTAGCGACATGACTGAACAATCTGGATTCGCTTTTGACCAAGCCTGTACGGCTTGAATCATATCCCAACGACCACCGTAATTCGCCGCAATCGTTAATACCAAACCATCGTTCTGTGCTGTTTTGGCTTGCGCTTCAACAATCTTTTGTTGAATATCTTGGGAAAAACGATGTAACTCACCGATAACGCGCAGCTGCACATTATTTTCATGCAGTTTGGCCACTTCACGCACCAATGCCCAACCGAAAATATCCATCAGCTTACTGACCTCTTCTGCCGGACGACGCCAGTTTTCGGTAGAAAAAGCAAACAGGGTTAATGCCTGCACGCCCCGCTCACGACAACGCTTCACCACTTTGCGCACACTCGCCAATCCGCGCTCATGGCCGAGAAAACGAGGCAAACCCTTAGATTTAGCCCAACGCCCATTGCCATCCATAATGATGGCAATATGCTGGGGTATGGGAGCAGAAGTGTCAGACATTAAACGTGCTAAACCTGCATCAACTCTTTTTCTTTCGTTGCTAAAGCTGTATCCACATCCGCAATGGCTTTGTCCGTCAGTTTTTGAATATCATCATTAGCGCGACGTTCATCGTCTTCACTGATCGCTTTGTCTTTGAGCAGTTTGGCTACTTGCTGATTGGCATCACGACGAATATTGCGCATCGCCACACGACCCTGTTCCGCTTCAGCGCGTGCTTGCTTAATCATTTCTTTACGGGTTTCTTCCGTTAATGCGGGTAACGGAATACGAATATCACCATTAGACGAAGAAGGATTTAAGCCTAGGTTGGCTTTGATAATCGCTTTCTCGATCGCGGGCAACATATTTTTTTCCCACGGAGCCACTTTCAAGGTACGTGCATCTTCCACACCAATATTGGCTACTTGGCTAACAGGCACCATACTACCGTAATACTCAACTTGTACGGGGTCTAAAATACTCGGATGAGCACGCCCAGTACGAATACGTTGCAATTGATTACCCAATGCATCCATGGCTTTGGTCATACGTTCTTGCGCATCTTTTTTAATATCGTTAATCATTGGCTTTTACTCCTTGGTTACAAGTGTGCCCACATCTTCACCGCGCACAATTGCCGCTAAAGCACCTTCACTAAACATATCAAACACACGAATCGGCATCGACTGTTCCTGACATAATACAAACGCTGCCGTATCCATCACCGCTAATTGCTTTTCTAGGGCTTCACGATAAGTCAAACGCACATAGCGCGTTGCATTCGGGTCTTTTTTCGGATCAGCTGTGTAAATACCGTCCACTTTTGTTGCTTTTAACACTAATTCACACGATAACTCAGCGGCACGAAGGGCTGCTGCCGTATCGGTAGTGAAATAAGGCGAACCAGTGCCACCGGGCAAAATAACGACCTTACCTTCGCTTAAGGCTTGACGGGCAGCAAAGGCATCAAACGCAGGTAAAGCACCATCGACACCCAATCCTGAATAGACAGCGACGTTAACCCCCAAACTACTGAGCGTATCACGTAAAGCCAGTCCATTCATCATGGTAGCCAACATACCCATTTGATCAGCCGTCGCACGATGGATGCCCTGACCGACAGAAGCAGCACCACGAAAGAGATTACCGCCACCGACCACAATCGCTACTTGCGTACCTTGTTGAGCCAGCTGTGCCACTTGACGACAAACCCCGAGGAGAACCTCGGGGTCATAGCCAAAACCTGCACTACCAGCCAGCGCTTCTCCGCTAAATTTCAGCAGAATGCGTTTGATTGGTACCGACATGAATTACTTGCCTTGCATGGCAGCAGCAGTAGCTGCTACTTCAGCTGCGAAGTCAACTGTTTCTTTAACAATACCTTCACCCACTTCTAAACGCACGAAGTGCTTAACGGTAACATTGTTTTTCTTCAACAAATTACCAACAGTGGTATCGGGATCTTTAACGAATGGCTGACTTAACAAAGTCACTTCTTCCATGAATTTACGGATCGCGCCTTCTACCATTTTCTCAACGATGTTGGCTGGTTTACCGCTTTCGTCCGCTTTTGTTTGCGCGATAGCACGCTCACGCTCAATGGTTTCAGCATCAACGCCTGAAGCATCAATCGCTAATGGACGACTAGCCGCAACGTGCATCGCTAAGTCTTTACCGAAAGCTTCATCGCCACCTTCTAGATTAACAACCACACCAATTTTGTCACCATGACGGTAAGTACCAATCGCGCCGGTTGTTTCGATGATTTCAAAACGACGGATGCTCATGTTTTCGCCAATTTTAGCAATCAATTCACGACGACGTTCATCGACTGTTTTACCATCAGTCATTTTAGCCGCTAATAGGCTGTCGATATCCGTTGCATTGCTGTCGAGCGCTGCTTGAGCCGCTGCATTAGCAAACTCGTTGAACTCATCACTCTTACCAACGAAGTCGGTTTCACAGTTAGCTTCAACAATCGCAGCGCGTTTTTTGTCGCTACTCATCACGATAGCGATGGTACCTTCTGCTGCTGTACGACCCGCTTTTTTATCTGCTTTGGCCATACCTTTTGCGCGCAACAGGTCAACCGCTTTTTCCATGTCGCCGCCTGTTTCAGTCAACGCACCTTTACACTCCATCATGCCTACGCCAGTACGTTCACGTAATTCTTTTACCATGCCTGCAGTAATTGCCATTTTTTTGTTCCTTCATCGTGGATTGTGTTTGAAAACCGCTGAAACCAGCCACTTTCATTGTATGCTTGCGTCTATGACGCTTTTATGAAAAAAGGGGCACTTAAGCCCCCTTCTTCCTTGAGCTCGAATTAAGCTGCTTCTGCAGTCGCTTCAACGAACTCGTCTTCTGCTGCTGCACCAGTTGTGATGCTAGCTTTCGCTTCGATAATCGCGTCTGCTGCCGACTCTAGGTAAAGCTTGATGGCACGAACCGCGTCATCGTTACCTGGAATAACGTAATCAACCAACGCTGGATCGTTGTTGGTATCAACCACACCAATCACAGTGATGCCTAGTTTCTTCGCTTCTAGAATCGCGTTGTGCTCAACACCTGTGTCAATAACGAAAATCGCATCAGGCATTTGACGCATATCTTTAATACCACCCAAAGAACGCTCTAAACGCTCTAATTCACGCGCCTGCATTAACGCTTCTTTTTTCGTCAAACGCTCAGCAGTACCGTCTTGTAGGTTACTTTCGAGTTCACGCAAACGACGAATGGATTGCTTAACCGTTTTAAAGTTAGTCAACATACCACCTAACCAACGGTGATTGACGTAAGGCATACCACAACGTGTTGCTTCTTCTGCAATCACATCTTGCGCAGCACGCTTAGTACCAACAAATAACACAGTACCACGAGAAGCAGCCACTTTGCTCACAGCGTTAAGCGCATCGTGGAACATAGGCAGAGTTTGCTCTAGGTTAACAATATGAATTTTGTTACGTGAACCGAAAATGTACTGACCCATTTTTGGGTTCCAGTAGCGAGTTTGGTGACCGAAATGGACGCCTGCTTCCAGCAGTTGGCGCATAGATACTTTAGCCATGAAATTTTCCTTTTCTTGGGTTTTGCCTCTACATTCCCCGACCTTACTAAGCCTTGCGGCCACCCAGTAAGCGGTGACGGAATATATGTGGAGTGTTAAAATAGTCCCTAACGGGAATTCAAGAGCGCATTTATACGCTATTTGACGATTTTTTTCAAGTTATTCTTGCATAGTTTACCATTAAGGACATCCAGCGCATGAGCGATCAAAGTAACCCAACCAGCAATGTCATTATCAAAACGCCGTCACAGATCGCCGGTATGCGCGTTGCAGGCAAGATGGCAGCGGATGTGTTGGTCATGTTGAGTGAGCACATCAAACCGGGAATCACCACCGATGAGCTAGATCGCCTTGCCTACAACATGATTGTCAATGAACAACAAGCTGTTCCTGCTTGCTTAAATTACAAAGGCTTTCCTCGCTCCATTTGCACCAGCATCAACCACCAAGTCTGTCACGGTATTCCGGGCGATAAAAAACTCAAAGATGGCGATATCGTTAATATTGATGTCACCGTCATTAAAGATGGTTTTTTTGGCGACACGAGCATGATGTTTGAAGTGGGTAAACCCACTATTCGTGGCAGTCGCATTTGTAAAATCGCGCACGAATGCCTCTGGGTTGGCATTAATTTGGTAAAACCGGGCGTCACGCTGGGCGATATTGGCTACGCCATTCAGCGCCACGCCGAGCGCAATCACTGCTCGGTTGTTGAAGAATATTGTGGGCATGGAGTTGGTTTGGCTTTCCACGAGGAGCCTCACGTCATGCATTATGGTCGTCAGGGTGAAGGACTCGTATTACAGCCTGGTATGACTTTCACCATTGAACCAATGATTAACTTGGGCAAAAAAGACATTAAGGTGCTACCTGATGGTTGGACAGTGGTGACCAAAGACCGCACCCTATCTGCTCAATGGGAGCACACGCTTGCCGTCACCGAAACTGGCGTAGAAATCCTAACACTTCGTCCAGGAGAAGCTCGACTATGACCTTAGCTGCCCCATTGTTGGTTCAATCATTGCACGATAGCAAAGAAGCCATTCGTGTGGGCAGACAACTGCTAACTAACTTACAAGAACAACAATGGTTGCGTTTTGAAAGTAAAGCTCCCATTCAACACCTCATTAGCGAACGTACCAACTTTATCGACCAATTGCTTCGCCGTGTCTGGAAACACCACATTGGCCAAACACAACGCCTATGCCTGGTCGCTGTAGGCGGCTATGGACGTGCTGAACTTCACCCCTTTTCGGACATTGACATTTTAATCTTGATTCCCGAAGAAGGAGTGAATGCAGAAGAACAGCGTCAGCTAGAAACCTTTATCACCTACTTGTGGGATATTGGATTACAAGTCGGCCATGCCATACGTAGCCTAACCGACTGTTACGATATGGGCAAGTCGGATTTATCGACAGCAACTAATTATATTGAGGCGCGCTGGCTCATTGGTCACTACGAAGACTTTGACCAACTGAGACAACTCTGGCGTAAGCGTGATTTCTGGCCCAGTCGTGAGTTTTTTAAGGCCAAAGTAGACGAACAAATTGCTCGTCATAATAAAGCACACGATGTACTGGCACAATTAGAACCCAACATCAAAGAAAGCCCTGGCGGGCTTCGCGACATTCACACCCTAGCATGGGTAGCCAAGCGCCATTTCGACGCCAACAGTTTACAACAACTGGTCAGTGTCGGTTTTTTATCAGTCAATGAATACAATGACCTAGAAAGGGCGATGCGCTTCCATTGGCGAGTACGCTTTGTGCTACATCATCTCACTCAGCGCAAAGAAGAACGCTTGCTTTTTGAACATCAAAAACGTATTGCCGAACAGCTTGCCTACAAAGAGATCGATGGCAAGCTGGCGGTTGAAAACTTCATGCAAGACTACTACCGCAACGCCAAAACCATCCAACGACTGAACGCTCTCTTATTACAACACTTCCGTGAGGATATTTTTGCCTCCCCTAAACCGAATATCCAAACCTTGAATGAACACTTTTCACTGATTGATAAATCTCTCAACGTCTCCAGCGAACAAGTTTTTATTCACAACCCAATACAACTCTTGCACTGTTTTGTACTGCTAACCGATCCCCGTGTCGAAAACATCCGCGCGCAAACGCAACGCATTATTCAAAACTATGCGCATTTAGTGAATGAAGCCTTCTGTCAGCAAGCCGAAACTTGGCAAGTCTTTCGGCATCTGCTTCAGCAACGTCAAGGGGTCACCCGCTCATTACGCACCATGCACGCTTTGGGGCTGCTAGGTCGGCTACTGCCCGCCTTTCATCGCATTACAGGACTGATGCAATTCGATCTGTTTCATGCTTACACTGTCGATGAACACACCCTTTTTGTGGTGCGCAATCTGCGCGGCTTTTTAAGACGCACACCCGAAGCGCAAGATGCCTTCGCCTTTGCCTGCGATTTGGCACAGCAAATCGAGCAACCCGACCTATTGCTACTGGCGGGTTTATTCCACGACATTGCCAAAGGAAGGGGGGGCGATCATGCCCTACTGGGGGCACAAGATGCACTCGAATTTGCGCAACAAGCAAAACTGAGCGACACAGAAGGTCAGCTACTCAGTTGGTTGGTTGAAGCTCACTTACTCATGTCACACACGGCACAGAAAAAAGATATTAGCGACCCGCAGGTGATTGCTGATTTTTGTCAATCTGTAGCCAATTTAGAGCGTCTCAACTACCTTTATTTGCTTACCGTGGCTGATATTTGCGCCACTTCGCCTGTTGTTTGGAATGGTTGGAAAGACAATCTGTTAAAAACACTTTATCATCGCGCCCAACATTACTTTGCCAAACAACCCCAGCATGATGACCAACAAAAAGCCACACTCGCTCACTTCAATAGCGACGAGAAACAGCGCTTAACACACCTCTGGACCAGCCTGGCCGACACCCATTATCAACAACAACAAAGCGCTGACGACTTACTCAGACATGCTCAGCTCTGGCTACAAACGAGTCAGACTTTGCCCAAGGCTTCTTTGGCTCCGTCACAGGTTAAAGGAGTAACCAGTTTATTGATTTTTGCTGATGATCATCCCGGTGCTTGGCTTATTTTAACGGCTGCCTTTGATCAAGCAAAACTGAATATTGTCGATGCCAAACTCTACACCAACAATCAACAACAAGCGCTAATTGAACTGAAGTTTTTATCGCCCAAACATTGGTCTGAAGATGAGCAAAATGCTTGGTTACAACAGTTACTGTCCAATTTACATCAGCACCAGCTACCCACAACACTCTTTTTTCAAAAGCCCAATAGTCGCCAGCAACAATTTAGCATCAAAACGCAGGTTAACATTAACCGACAGACCGATCACAGTGAAGTCAGCCTGATTAGTCGGGACAGAGCCGGGTTACTTTACCGATGTGCGCTGGTATTTCATGAACTGGGCATCAACCTCATTTCTGCGCGAATCAGCACAGCGGGCTTAAGGGTTGAAGACGTTTTTTTAATGCGTAACCGTGATGGCAAAGCCCTAAGTGACGAAGAGGCAAAAGCACTAGCACCCGCATTAGAAAAGGCATTGGTATGACCGACTGAAACTGAGCGCACTAAAAAACGCTTTTATCAGTCGATTGGGTCATGCTTCGTGCTCAGATGGTGATACCGCGATGGGCGTTGCCAGTATTTTATCAATTTTCTTACCATCCATGTCCACCACCTCAAAGCGCCAGCCTTGCCAGTCAGCATAATCAGCCGTTGCAGGCACCTTACCTAATAACAACATCATCATACCGCTGAGTGTATGGTAACGGCCTTTGTGTTCATCGGGTAATGACTTCAAAGCTAAACGATCTTTCATTTCAGGAATCGGAATCACGCCATCCAGCAACCAAGAACCATCTTCCCGTTTTATCGCCCAAGCATCTTCATCATTGATAGGAGTAAACTCCCCCGTCACTGCCTCCAATAAATCCTTGAGTGTGACAATCCCTTTTACCGTGCCGTATTCATCAACAACAAAGGTCATTTGTAAATGATTGGTACGAAACTGATCCAACAACTCCATACCGGTCAACATTTCAGGCACATAAACCGCAGGCTGTAACTGAGTACGAAAATCAGGAGTTTCACCGCGTGCCACAATAGCCAGAGCTTGACGCGCATGCATCACACCAATCACTTTATCCAAACTGCCTTCACAGACAGGAAAACGCGAATGATTTGAATCAATCACAATCCTTAAATTCGCCTCAGGCGGTAAATTCGTATCCAGATAAACGACATCAGCACTGGGAATCATGAGAGAACCAAGCTTGCGGTCATCTAAACGGAACACATTACGCATCATGTCATGTTGCTGTTGCTCAATCACACCAGCATCTGAACCCTCTGCAATCAGCGCCTGAATTTCTTCTTCCGTTACATTCGCTGCGGCTTGCGGCTTAATCGCCATAATGCGCATCAGCAAATGGGTAGAACCGGATAACAGCGCCACAAATGGACGTGCGACATAAGCTAACCATTGCATGGGTATGGCCACTAAACAGGCAATGGGCTCAGGATTTATCTGACCCAGACGTTTTGGTACCAACTCACCCACAACAATCGAAACATAAGTAACCACCAGCACCACAATGGTTGTCGCCAACACGCCCGCCGTACCAGTGGGCACACCCAAATCTTGAAACCACAAAGACAAACTCGCGGCAAACAAGGCTTCACCGATAATACCATTCAAAATGCTGATTGAAGTAATCCCAATTTGAATAGTCGATAAAAATTTGGTCGGATCATCAGCAATTTTTAGGGCAACTTCCGCTGACCGGCTACCTTCAGAAGCTAACTTCATTAAACGTGCCTTACGTGAAGTCACTAAGGCGATTTCTGTCATGGCAAATAGGCCGTTTAACAGAATTAACGCTAACAATATCAAAATTTCCACGTTAACCTATGTCTCATAGCTATGAATGTTTATCAGCTTAACTCAATTTCAATGTGCACTCAATTTTCTACCGAATTAGTGACAGTGAAACCTCACCATGCGACGCTTGTAACCTAACTGTCATATTTCTGCCATGTTAGTGTCACACATTGCTTTCATAATGCAACACGTTATTTATTAAACCCTGTGGAGCTTTTCCGAATGAAAAAATACATCTTAGCTGCTTTGGCGGCTGCGACCTTAGCTGGCTGTGCAACAACACCTAGCCCGTTCACCAATGCTAAAGATGAATACTATGCATTGAATGACTTCTACATGGGTTTTTATGAAAACCGTACTTACATTTTTGATGACGCCAAAGTTTGGTCTGAATTTGTACAATTCGGCGAGCCAACCTTCCGCAATACCAAAATTGGTGAAGCCGCTAAAGGCGGTACTTTAGTTGTTGGTTTAACCAAAGATCAAGCGAAAGCGCTAGAGAAAAAACAAGCACCCTACATGGCGGCGTTAGAAGTTTATAATGGCAAATTGTCACTAGCTGAAGACATGTATGCTGAAGTATTTGATGGCAAGAAGTATATGGTATTCACTGACATGAAAAACCTGCGCAACTATTTAGTTAAAGAACAAGCAACAGGATTCACTGATGCAGGTGCTGGTCCTAATGGCACTGACGTTCTTTATGTAGGTCAATCTGCCAAGCCTGCTGCTTTGGTTGAGAAATTCAAAAAAGCACACAGCAAACCAGAAAAAGTTTCAGCTAAGCACTAATTAGCGCATTTTCTTGTTACTCAAAACACCCCGTTTTAAACGAGGTGTTTGTTTTTTTATTACCTCAAAGAATGTAATAACACCAACAAAAAAGCCACTGTTACCAGTGACTTTTCGTGATCAGTGTTGACCTAAGTTACGCCAGTAAGCGATTTACCCGCGCCACAAACCCAGCAGGATCTTTCGGCAAGCTACCATCTGCAACATGAGCCTGATCAAGCAGGAACAATGCCCAATCATTAAAGGCATCCCCTTCAGCACTCGACACTCGATTAACGATAGCGTGATCCAAATTCACTTCCAATACTGGCTTATTCTCTGGCACGGCTTGCCCCAACTGCGCCATGATTTTCGCCATATGCGGTGCCATATCATGACTACCCAACACCAAACAGGCCGGCGAATCGACCAGACGAGCCGAAGCTTTCACATCAGAAACTTGCTCTGCCAAAGCTTCTTTCAGACGCTTCAACACATCTTCTTGCGCTTCACTGACTTCTGGTTTTTCATCGCCAATGACATCGGCCAAGTCAGTACGGTTTACCGCTTTCAGCGTCTTACCATCAAACTCAGTTAAATGCTGCACCACCCACTCATCAATACGATCGGTCAGTAACAGCACTTCCCAACCTTTTTTACGGAAAGCTTCCAAATGTGGGCTACCCTTCGCTGAAGTGAGGGTTTCAGCGGTAATGTAGTAAATGTCTTTTTGGTCTTCAGGCATACGGGCAATATAGTCCGCCAAGGACACAGTCTGCTCATCCGACGTAGTTGAGGCGAAACGCAACAAGCCAGCAATTTTTTCACGATTGCTGTAGTCATCAATCACACCTTCTTTCAATACCTGACCAAAGGTTGACCAGAATTTCGCGTACTTATCGGCATCGTCTTTAGCCATGCTATTAAGATGATCAATGATACGCTTAATGGTTGCCGAGCGAATCTTATCGACTACCGCATTGCTCTGTAAAATTTCACGCGACACATTCAACGGCAAATCGGCTGAATCGACGACACCACGCACAAAGCGCAACCAGCTTGGCAATAATTGCTCCGCATCGTCCATAATGAATACACGCTTCACGAACAGCTTAACGCCATAGCGACGGTCTCTGTCCCACAAATCGAAAGGTGCTTGCTCTGGAATATAAAGCAACGTGGTGTATTCTAAATTCCCTTCAACCTTATTGTGCAAATGCGTCAGCGGCTTGTTCCAATCGCTACTGACCGACTGATAGAAAGCCTCATATTCTTCTTGTGTCACTTCCGATTTGGGTTTTTGCCACAAAGCAGTGGCATCGTTCACTTGCTCCCATTCTGGCTCAGTAGCGACAATGCTTTCATCTTCACTATCTTTTGGCGCCGCTGGCTTAGGCAACATAATCGGGAAAGCAATGTGTTCAGAATATTTTTTCAGAATCGAACGCAACTTCCAGCCTTCGGCAAACTCTTTGCTGTCTTCTTTTAAGGTTAAGATAATTTCGGTACCACGACGCTCAATGGCTTCCGGTGTAATGGTGTAATCACCTTCACCGGTCGAATGCCAGACGATGCCTTCGTCAGACGCTAGCCCAGCACGACGCGTACGAACCGTCACTTCACTCGCTACCATGAAAGCAGAGTAGAAACCCACACCAAACTGACCAATGAGGTTAGCGTCTTTTTTCTGCGCACTTTCCATCGCTTCCATGAAACGCTTAGTACCCGAGCTGGCGATGGTACCCAAGTTTTGCACCACTTCTTCTTTGCTCATACCCACGCCATTATCGCGAATGGTCAGCGTTCCGGCTTCTTTATCAAAATCAATTTCGATACGCAGGTTGCTATCTTCAGCCACTAGGCTATCATCTTGTACCGACAAGAAACGTAGTTTATCGAGCGCATCCGACGCATTGGAAACCAACTCACGTACAAAAATTTCTTTATTTGAATAGAGGGCATGAATCATCAACTGTAACAGTTGCTTCACTTCTGTTTGAAAACCATAGGTTTCAGTGGTGTGCATAATCTCTCCTAATAGAACATTGACGCTTGCAAATTCACACATGGTTGGCTAACCTAAGGCCATTACAGCCAGTTAGGAAGCTTCCATGCGATACATTAAAACCTTTGCCCAAATTCGCCTAACCGACTTAGCTCTGGTGGGCGGTAAAAACGCCTCACTGGGTGAAATGTTCAGTGAATTAGTGCCACAAGGACTACGTATTCCAAATGGCTTTGCCATCACGGCCGACGGCTATTGGGCTTACCTTGCCTATAATGGCTTGACTGACAAAATTCAAGCCCTATTAGCAACGCTAGATCCAAAAAATTTGACGCAACTGCAGCAAGTAGGACAAACCATCCGCAACTGGATTATCAATGGTCAAATGCCGCCAGAGCTTAAAGCTGAAATCACACAAGCTTATCAGGCACTGGAAACAGAATATCGCCCGATGATTGAGGTTGCCATTCGCTCTTCAGCCACCGCAGAAGACTTGCCCGGTGCCTCTTTTGCCGGTCAGCAAGAAACCTATTTGAATATTGCCGGTGATCGTCACATTGTCCACACCACCAAGCGCGTGTTTGCTAGTTTGTTTACCAACCGAGCCATCTCTTACCGAGCTGATAAAGGCTTTGCTCATGACAAGGTAGCGCTATCCGTCACCGTACAAAAAATGGTACGTGCTGACAAAGGGGTTTCGGGTGTCATGTTCACGCTCGATACCGAGTCAGGCTTTAACGACGTGGTGTTAATTAATGCCGCCTATGGTTTGGGTGAAAACGTCGTACAAGGTGCGGTGAATCCGGATGAATATCTGGTTCACAAACCCACCCTATTGGCTGGACACGCCCCCATTCTCAAGCGACAACTGGGTGACAAAGCACTGCGCATGGTCTATACCGACGATGCGATTGCTGGCAATTCGACCAAAAATATTAAGGTGATGCGTAAAGAGCGCCAAAGCTTCGCACTGACTGATGACGAAGTCTTATCCCTAGCACGTCAATCGTTGCTGATTGAGCAGCATTACAGCCAGCATCATGGTCGCCACATGCCGATGGACATTGAATGGGCAAAAGATGGCATTGACGGCCAACTGTACATTTTACAAGCTCGTCCTGAAACCGTTCATGCCGAAAAAATCACCGCTGCGATGAGTGAACGCTACCAACTGGGCGATACCAGTGGGGTAGAAATACTGGCAACAGGACGCAGTATTGGCGCTAAAATCGCCACGGGGCGCGCTAAAGTGATTGAGTCTGCCGCACAAATTGACCGTATCGAACCAGGCGATGTGCTGGTCACCGATATGACCGATCCCGATTGGGAGCCGATCATGAAAATTGCCAGCGCCATTGTCACTAATCGTGGCGGACGCACTTGTCACGCCGCCATCATTGCGCGTGAACTGGGCATTCCTGCCATTGTTGGCACACAAAACGCCACACTCAGCATTCATGATGATGAGCCGGTAACCGTTTCCTGTGCGCAAGGTGAAAGTGGTGTCGTTTACAAGGGTGAGATACCTTTCATTATTAATAAAGAGCACTTCCCAGACAGCATCGACACACGTACCAAACTGATGGTTAACGTCGCCAATCCCGAACTGGCGTTTATTCACGCCAGTATGCCCGTGGCAGGTGTTGGACTTGCACGTTTGGAATTCATTATTAACCATGCTATTCGCGTTCATCCTCGCGCCTTGCTGGAATACGACACACTAAGCAAGAAACTGCAAAAGCAAATTGATGAAATCATCGCTGGCTACGCCAGCCCACGCGATTTCTTTATCGAGCGCCTAGCAGAAGGGGTTGGTGCGATTGCGGCAGCCTTCTATCCACGCCAAGTGATTGTGCGCTTGTCCGACTTTAAGTCGAATGAATATGCGGCACTGATTGGTGGCGCACAATTTGAACCCCATGAAGAAAACCCCATGATTGGCCTACGTGGTGCGGCACGCTATTTTGATCCACGTTTCCGTGAATCTTTCGCGCTTGAATGTGCCGCCTTGAAAAAAGTACGTGAAGCAATGGGATTGCACAATGTATCGCTGATGATCCCTTTTGTACGCACTGTTCCCGAAGCGCAGTTAACACTCGGTTTAATGGAACGCTACGGCTTAGTCCGCGGCGAAAACGACCTTAAGGTTTACCTGATGTGCGAAATTCCCGCCAACGCTATTTTAGCCGATCAATTTCTGCCTCTGTTCGATGGCTTCTCGATTGGCTCTAATGATTTAACGCAACTGAGCTTGGGTGTTGATCGTGACTCTGGCTTACTGACGGGTTACGACGAACGTAACCCAGCTGTTACCGCATTGATGGACATGGCGATTGATGCCTGCCATCGTCACGGCAAGTATGTCGGCATTTGTGGTCAAGCACCGAGCGACTTCCCTGAAATAACACAGCATTTAGTGGAAAAAGGCATTACCAGCTTATCACTCAATCCAGATAGCGTCGCCAACATGCTTAAAGTTGTAGAAACGACAGAAGAACGCTTGGCGAAGTAAGCTACAAGATTAGGCGGTTATTGAGCGGACAACCTTTAGCCGCTTAATAACCGCTTACACTCGCATTACCCAAAACGCATTTAGCAACATAAAAAAATCCGCCCGAAGGCGGATTTTCTCTTTCAGCAAAACGCTAGATTAAAGCAAGCCAAATTAAACCAACGCAAAATTATGCTTAGCTTCCAAAGCTGCAATACGTTCTTCTAATGGGGGATGGGTTGCAAACAACATCGACAAAGTGCCGGCACTGCTGATACCAAAAGCCGCCATTTGATCTGGCAAATGACCTGGTTGCATCATCGACAAACGACGCAAAGCAGAAGCCATTTTTTGTGGGCTAGACAAGTAAGCACCGCCTTCATCGGCACGGAACTCACGCTGACGACTGAACCAAGCCGTAACCATACTCGCCAAAATACCCAACAAGATATTCATGACGATATCGACGACCAAGAATACCCAATCGAAACCGCCTTCTGAACTTTCTTGGTTATTGCTATTGAAAATGTTGCTGGCAATATTAGCAATGATTTTCGCAAAGAAAATCACGAAGGCATTGAGTACGCCTTGCAACAAGGCCATGGTCACCATGTCACCATTAGCGATATGCGCTACTTCGTGACCCAGCACCGCTTCAACTTCATCTTGCGTCATTTGTTGCAACAAACCCGTTGAAACCGCAACCAACGCATTGTTTTTACTCATACCTGTGGCAAAAGCGTTAGGTTCTGCACTTTCGTACATCGCCACTTCTGGCATACCAATACCCGCTTTTTGCGCTTGGCGCTTGACTGTTTCAACCAACCAACGCTCAGTTGGCGTGCTTGGGTTTTCGATAACCACCGCACCAACGGATTTTTTCGCCATCCATTTCGACATGGCTAACGAAATGAAAGAGCCAACAAAGCCCCAAACCAAGGCAAAGACCGCGAGGTTGGCTAAGTTCATGCCACCTTGACCATCACGTAGATTGCCTACACCCAACAAGTTCAACACAATCATTGCCACAGCGACAACAAGAATGTTAGTTAGTAAGAAAAGGAAAATACGTTTTCCCATGATCGTCACTCCTCAGTGATTAAAGATGTCATCCCTTACTATAAAGATTATTTATGACCATTTCAAGACTTAATTCATTTCAGTCATGAAAAATTCATCTGTCAGTGCGGTCGGTATCAATAACATAAGCTGAACCAAAAACCGCGCCAACTGGTGCAGGGCTAGGCGCTAGACTCGCAGAACAAGGAGTGTACAAAGAGTACATGACGACGTTCGAGAATCGCAGTAACAACGCCATGCGCCAGTTGGTGCGGTTTTTTATTTGCCGTGCAAATACTGCTCATCCGTAAAGGTACTCACCCACTCCACCTTATTCATCACCAATATGGTCATTAAAAAGCCATTCACAAAAGCTTCAGGACCCATCATCATCGGTAATAGCGGCAAAAACTGGTAGGACAACTTCGACCAGCTAATGACATCGCCCCATACCAAAACAACGCTGAGCGCCAATATACTGGCTAACATCGCCAGCGCACCCACTAAAAACGCATTTAAGAAAACATAAACAAAGAAATTACGTGGCAACCAACGATAAGCAGCTAATAACGCCCACCAAGTGACGAGCACTGGCACCACGGCGTGGGTCAACCAATTAGCTGCAAAAGCATCCCAGCCAGCACCGCCGGTATAAGTCACCAAAGCTAAGACAAAAGCGAGTGCAATAAATGCAAACTGCCAACCAAACATCAGTGTCAGTAAGGTCGCGCCCAAAAAGTGAAAACTTAGCCCCGGTCCGATAGAAGCCTTGACACTCCATAAGCCCAAAACCAGCAAGACGGCGCCAGCAAAAACCGCTTGGGCAACCCAATCATTTAACACCTTATGCCACGGCGCTCGCCACAACGCCCATAACAGCAAAGGCACTGCCAATAGCCAAGTTAACCAAAAAAAAGTCTCATTTAAGCTACCAAAGGGGATATTCATATTTTTTCTCTATCTCGGCTACAATGGACAATCACATATTCAACTGGGTCATGCCATGAAACTATTTTTTTGGGTCAACGCCGCCTTTGTTTACGATCTGCTGATTCTAGCGGCGTTAAGTATGGTGTTGTCTGCACTTTATACCCTAATGGGTGGCGAAGCTTTTCACGAAAAGCCTCTGTTATTGCTATTGTTTCAATTGAATTGGTTGGCCATGATCAGTGTTTATTATCTTATCAGTTGGCGACGTGCTGGGCAAACCATTGGCATGCGTGCTTGGCGAATTAAAGTGGTCAGCCTAACAAACGCACCCTTAAGTTGGTCAGATTGCTGGAAACGATTAGGCGCTGCTGTTGTCAATTTGTTGTTGTTAAATCTGGGCTGGCTTGGTTACTTATTGCCAGCGCAAAAAAGCTTAACCGATCATTTATCACACACACGCATAGAGCGCTTGCCCAAAAACAGTTAAAATATGTGACAATTCATTTTACTCAGGAAGCGGTATGGCCAAGCTCATCATTCATCGCGCTCACTTAACCGAAGCCGAACAAGCATTATTGCAAACTCATTTTGGTAGCCATGCTACAGCAGTAGCACAACATCACCGTATCGAGCTAAACGAAACACCTTCGGCAGAAACCCTTTCCGCCATCCGATCATTGAGTGATTGGGATATTAACTGTTTGCCAGATGACTTCGACGCCAGCCAAGTGAAATTGATTATTTCCGATATGGACTCAACACTGATTAATATTGAGTGTATTGATGAAATTGGCGAGCATTTAGGCATTAAAGCACAAATCAGCCACATTACCGAAGCCGCTATGCGTGGCGAGTTGAATTTCGAACAATCCTTAACCAAACGTGTTGCTCTATTAAAAGGC
>NCFI01000114.1 GCA_002281095.1 Thiotrichales bacterium 35-46-9
GAAAGAAAGCTTCAGCTTGCTCATTAATCTCTTTAGCAGAAAGCCCCACGGGAAGAGGCTGAGAAATGTAAATATCAACAACACCTGGGTATTTTAAGAAAGCTCCTTTCGCCCAATAACGACCCGCGTTATGACTAATTAAAACGACTGGCACCTTCGCTTTTTCAGCCAATAAAGCGCCACCAATATTCATCTTACCTAACTCACCGGCCGGCATACGTGTCCCTTCAGGAAACACCACCACCCAAGCACCATCCGCCAGGCGTTCTTGACCTTGTTCCAACACCTGTTTCAAGGCAGCTCGCCCTGCACCACGATCAATGGCAATCGGCCACATGGCTTTTAATCCCCAGCCAAAAAAAGGAATGCGCAATAACTCGCGTTTTAATACCCAAGCCTGACGTGGTAATAACTGTTGTAAGGCAAAGGTTTCCCAAGCAGATTCATGGCGAACCAAAGCCACACAAGGGGTTTTCAATAGGTTTTCCGCCCCATGAACTTTAAAGCTCAGCCCACAAGTCACTTTCAACCACCAGATAACAAAGCGTGCCATATTGGTCATTACTTGGTAACGCGTCTCTTTACTGACCAACCATAAAGGCAAACTAATGAGCGAAAATAAGATGGTACTTAGCACATAACCTAACTGAAACAACAAGGAGCGCAAAAAAATCATAGCGACACTCCCAAAGACTCAACCGCCGCTGCTAAATCATCCACAACGGGAATCGAGGCATTCGCTAACCCCTCAGCTTGTTGCACAGCCGTCTGCGCTCCCTTACCTGTTTTTACTAATAGAGGACGAGCGCCTACAGACAAAGCGGCCGCCAAATCACGCCAACTATCGCCGACAACAGGAACATCAGTTAACGAAGACAAACCAAAACGCCAAGCAATAGCTTGATACATACCCGCATTGGGTTTACGACAAGGGGTTTCATGTAAATAAGGAGAATAAGCAATCCAATCAACCGCCGCATCATGAGCCGTTAGTTGTGCTTGTAACTTGATGTGCATGGCATGCAAATCAACGCGCGTGTAAAGTCCCCGCGCTATGCCCGACTGATTCGTGGCAATCGCAACGGTGTAGTTCGCTCTTTTGAGTGCCACAATAGCAGAAACCGTGTTTGGCAAGAGTACAAACTCATCAACCGATTTAATAAACTGATCCGAGTCTTGGTTAATGACACCGTCCCGATCCAATATGATAAGCTTCGTCATAAAACACCCTGTAAGAAGAGTGTTTTATTATAAGAGTTGCGCTCTCAAGCCGCAAACTGACGTACACGCTCCGAAACCTGAGAAGCCATCACCACACCTTGTTGTTGAGACAACTGCTCACCCGCTTTAGCGTGTAACATTACTCCCTGAACAGCCGCAACCGATAAAGACAAGCCCTGTGCCACCAAGGCAGCAATCATGCCAGCCAACACATCACCCATACCGGCAGTGCTTAACGCACCATCACCAAAATCGCAAATTTGCGCTTCACACCCATCATACACCAGCGTACCGTTACCTTTAAGCACGACCACACCGCCAAATTTTTCTTGCAACGCCACTACTGCTGCCAGTCGATCTGCTTGCACTTCTTTCGTGGACAGCCCCAATAAGGCAGCCGCTTCACCTGGATGTGGCGTGAGAATCCAATCATCACGACGAATTGGCTGTGTCGCCAGCAAGCGCAAAGCACCCGCGTCGACCACTTTAGGCTTGTCTGATAGCAACACCTGCTGCCACAGATTATTGGACCAAGCGTTATTGCTCAAGCCAAAACCTACAGCCACCACCGTCGAGCGCTCAATTAAATCAGAAAGATTACGATCACCGTAAGCCATGACCTCAGGACATTTAACGGTTACCATGGGTGCGTGCTCGCTGCGCGTCACCACGCGCACAATCCCCGCTCCAGTATAAGCACAGGTTTGCGCTGCCAGCATGACAGAACCGAGCATACCCTCATCACCGCCAACAATTAATGCTTGTCCAAACTGACCTTTATGCGCATTTTTCTTACGTGCTACCAGTCCCTGTTCGGTTTGCGCAACGTTCAGCAATTTAGAAACGGGACGAATATCCGCATACAATGACTCAGCCACCCCCAAAGATTCGACACGAACCTCGCCGGCGAAATCCGCTCCATCCGCACTGACCAAACCCGGCTTATGCGTCAGAAACGTCATCGTATGTTGCGCATGAATGGCATCGCCAAAGTGAGCACCTGTATCGGCATTCAGACCCGAAGGAACATCCAACGCCAATACCGGCTTTTGAAAGGCGTTAACGCTACTAATGGTCGCCAACAACTCACTCGACAAACCCGCACGTACACCAATACCCAACAAGGCATCGACCACCAAATCGGCTTGCGCACAAATCGCTGGATCATAAGGCTTGGGCATCACGCCCAAGCTGGCTAATTCACTTAACAAGGTGACCGACTCATTCGACTTAACTTGAGCGGGAGAAACCACCAAGCCGACATCAACCTGCCAACCCGCTAAATGAGCATACTGAGCAAAAGCGAAACCATCACCACCATTATTACCCGCTCCACAGAGCACATAAACGCGCTGACACTGTGCATGATGTTGCTTGGCCCATTGAAAAGCAGCAAACCCAGCTCGTTTCATCAGTAATAAAGCCGAACACCCACTAACAGTGGCGCGGGTTTCAATAACACGAGTTTGTTCAATGGTGTATAGGTTCATGATCGACTCCCAGAATGCCTGTATTATTCTTTAAAGCAAATAAAGCAATCCTTATGCCATCAATCATAAACTCGTGCGCATATCTCTCAGTACAAAACCACTTAATGGTATTTCCATATTTTTAAGAAAAGCCATCACTTTAAAGTTTTCACCCATTTCATCGGGCATGGTCAGTGTTTTAATATGCTGTGCAAAGCGCAAATGCTGAACAACATCGACCGTTTCCGCAATTAAGCCCGTAATCCCCAAAGACAACAAAAAATGCCCCTGCGTGGTAAACCCAGCAACCGACAAGCCAGCATCATGCCCGGCATAAGCCAAGGCAGTAAAATCAACATGAGCCGTCAGGTCTTGAAGTCCCGGATAATAAAATGGATTGTTATGCGCACGCTGACGATAGTGCGCACGTAAACTACCCATCCAACGACTACTCGACCAATATTCCCGTTCAACATAACCATAGTCAATTAACAGAATAGCTCCTTGCTGCAAAGAATCCGCCAAACTCTGCATCCAAGGCCTAAACAACCGACAAACCTCTGTTTGATAACCCTGCTCAGTCACCTCACCGACAGCCGTACGAATACGATTAGCCAATGCTTGCAAATCTGTGTCTACAATATGACGCCATTGCCAAGCAAATTGCTGCTGCCCTTCATCCCAACAGACAAAAGCCTGTTCTGCATCTTTCGGCCATAATTTCAGCACCTCAACAGGCAAAGCATCCGCCACCTCATTACCGACAATCACACCAACAAAATCCTGCGGCAAACTCGATAACCATTGCACTCGTGCCAATAAATTACCTGACAAGCTCTGTGTTAATCGTTCGCGCTGCTGTTGCTGCAAGGCAGCACTGGGTTCTAAAATCAAGTAGGCTTCTGGCAATTGGCCCATTTCAGTTAAAGCCAACAACATGGACTCAGCCAAAGCCCCAGAACCAGCCCCCAACTCCAACACACTCGGACGTTCCAGATGCACAAAAATCTCTGCTACTTGTCGCGCTACACACTGACCAAACAAGGGAGAAATTTCCGGCGCGGTCACAAAATCGCCCCGCACACCAAACTTCAGACGTCCATTCGCGTAATAGCCCAATCCCGGTGTATAGAGTGCAGCCGACATAAACTGCGCGAAGGTCAAGCCTTCATCATGAAGTAGCTGTCGCTTAATAGATTGAATTAACTGGCTACTAACCTGTTTTTCTTCCCATTCTGGTTCTGGCAACTGAGCCAAACCCGTTCTTCGCATTCCCACCAACAAAACCCCATAACCAAACTGAAAAGAG